>WGMR01000004.1 GCA_016124955.1 Alphaproteobacteria bacterium
AAAATCGATGCACAGGTTATCGGGCCATTTTACACCCGCCTCCTCCAGCATCGCCGCGCCGGGCGTGGTGCGCAGCGTGCCGTTCCAGTCAACGGCGGCGGGGTAGCGGGTAAGCCATGGATGGGAAGCGTTTTCGGGCATGGGGAAAGCTTAGCAGAAAATTGTGCCGCGCCAACGCAGAAATGGCGTCGGTTGACGAAAACGGCACATGGGCACGATACTGCACCCGCTCGCCGTTCGGAAAAAAGGACCTGCCATGCACCGCGCCTTTCTGCCCGCCCTTGCTGCGTTTTTCCTGCTGGCCTTTCCCGCCGCCGCCCAAATACCCGATCCGTTGGCGCTCGTTCGCGGTGCGGCACAAGCCCCCAATGCTGTGCCGCCGCAGGGCGCACAGAATGCGCAAAGCGCCAATTACCTTGCCATCAACGATGTGCCGACGCGCATGCTTTCCGTGCCGGCGGCCAAAGACAGCCCGGCCTGGAAAGAACAGCTCGCGCAGGTTATCACGGCGCAAAAGAAGCTGAGCGAGGCCGAACGCAAGGCGATCGAAGCGGAAAAAGACCTCGATCCCGCTGCGGCCGCCGCCGTCCTTGGCAGGGGTTTCACGCGCGAAAAATTGCCGAAAACCTTCCTGCTGCTCGACCGGTTGCGCGAAGACGGCAACAAGATCATCAACGGCGCCAAGAATTTCTGGAAAACGGAACGCCCCTTTATCGCAAGCACCGATGTAACGCCGCTTGGCGGCAAGCCTTCCAACGGCGCCTATCCCGGGGGCGATGCGTTCCAAGCGATTGTATGGGCCGAAACGCTGAACTACCTGCAGCCCGACAAAAAAGAGGCTTTGCGCAAATGGGTTGATGAAACCGCATTCCGCCGCGTGCAGGCGGGCCAGCAATTCCCGGCCGACAGCGAAGGTGGCAAGGAACTGGCGATGCTGGTGCTGGGCGAATTGTGGCAATCCGTCGCCTACCGCAACGACATGGCCGAAGCGAAGTTCGAGATGATGCAGGCCGGCCTGATCAAGGAAAAGCGCACCGCGCCGCAGATCCCGCCGCGCAACTAGCGGCTAAAGGTATTTGCGCAATTCCGGGTTGTCGTGGCGCCAGATCGCGCTGTCGATGAAAAAATGGTGGATGTTGAAGAAAATTACGAACAACATCATGGCCGGGACCGATTGCATGATGTCGAAGCCGTCATCCGAAAGCCCGCTTTCCAGCTTTCGCTGCAAAAAATGCGGCACGAAGCCCATAAAGATATAGCCAAGCAAAACCGCCACAGCCCCGAAACCCGCAAGCCGCAACCATGCCGCCCGCGCGCCCATACGTTCGCGGTATTTGTTGAACTGCATCCGCCCGACGAATGGCATATATTGCAGCGCGTGGAAATAATGCACGAAGAACATGAAAAGCGGGTGAATGTTCAAAAGCAGCACCCACAAATACAGCGGCGCCACATAGCCCACCACCCCGGCCCAGCAGGGCGCGCGCCGGTAGCGCAGTGATTTGCGCAGCAAAACCGCCCCGGCCGGCAGCGCGGCCAGCGCCAGCGCGGCCAGCATCGGCCCGCCCCACACGGCTGGAAATCCAAGCGTTTCATAGGGCCCGAACAGATGCCCCACATTCGGCAAAGTGTGCAGATAGCCCCACGCCATCAACCATGCGGCATAGGCGTTGGTGCGCAGAACTGTGCGCTCGGCTCCCGTAAAGCTTATGCCCTGCTTGGCCGAAAGCACCACCAGCACGCCGTAACCCTGCTTGGTATGGTGCCAACCGAGGAAAAACGTCATCGCCATATAGGCGGGGCGTAGCATATCGACCGAATCGTAGGCAAAGGCGGTCACAAGGTAGAAAAAAAGTATCAGCGGCACGGCCACGCCCGAAACCCAAAGCCGCGCCCTGTTGGCGGGCGATACGCCCACAGCCGTCACGCGCTCGATGAAATTGCCGTACATAAGCTGGTAGGAAGCGGCGAAATGCGCATATGTCGTCAGGAACGGCAAAACCAGCACGGCAGAAGCAATTGCCGGCCCCACCGGCGCGCCCCGCCATTGATGCGGAATGAATAAATATATGAGCGTAGCGAGAATAACCCAAAACCCGCCCGCAAACATGAAATCCCAAACCGGGCCGATAAGCGTGCGGTTTTGCGCCGCGGGTACCGCGGCCGTCATCCCTTCATGCATGGAAACAACCTAAGAAAGAAATCAGAAGGTAGTAACGACACATCTGCCCGCGCCGCCAGCACCGCCGGCGCTACGCCCGCCGCCGCCGCCGCCGCCCGGCTGCGTACCAGCGGTTCCGGTTCCGGTGCTACCCGCGCCGCCAGCGCCACCATATTTCGATGACCCGCCTGACGTAGTGTTTGCTGAGCCGCCGCCGCCGCCGCCAAAAGCCGAGCTGCCGCCAGCATAGGCGTTATTGTTATTACATCTCCTGCAGCCGCCGCCGCCGCCGCCAAAACTGCCGCCTTTTGGCAAAGCATAGGCATAACAGTTATTGCACCCGCAATCATAATAGACATATGTACCGCCATCCCCTGCCGTTCCATCGCCCGCTGTGGCGGGTACGCTTGATTGACCGCTGCCAGTAGTGTTCGTCCCGGCTGCCAGCATACCGCCGCCGCCGCCGCCATTGCCTTGCTCACTTTCGCCGCCGCCGCCGCCATAGGCCGAAACCCAGCTGCCAAAGGTGGTTGTGCCACCTACGCCGCCGTTTGCGTTATTAGTTGTTTGGCCGGTGCCACCGGCGCCGATCGTCACGGTTTCGGTGGAACCGAGCGAACTTGTGGCAATCCAGCGATAGGAATAGCCGCCGCCGCCGCCGCCGCCGGCATAGCCGCTTGATTGCCGCGCGCCGCCGCCGCCACCGCCAATGCATTCAATAAGCGTCATGCTGCCGCTACCGGGCTTGGTCCATGTGCCGCTTGAGGTAAAGGTTTGTGTATCGACACTGCTGCTGCTTGAAGGCGTTGCCCAGGTGCCGTCGCCACGCAGGTATGTGCTGCTGCTGGCCGTGCCGCTGCCAAGCCGCGCCGTGCCCACCGTGCCGGTGGAAAGATTACTGGCGCTCAGCGCCGTCAGCGATGCGCCGGAACCGCTGAAGGTCGCCGCCGCCACGTTGCCCGAAAAACTTGCGGCCGCGCCCGAAAGCGTGCCCGTCATGGTGGGCGAAGCCGAAAGCACCACATTGCCTGTGCCCGTCACCGTATATTCGCCCACAACGCCGCTGCTGTTGTACAAAACCCTGGTGTTGGTGCCGCTGGTGATCGTGGTCGATCCCACCGTGATGCCGCCGCTGCTCGGCGTCGCCCAGCTGCCGTCGCCGCGCAAATAGGTGCTGCTGTCGGCCGTGCCGCTGCCCATGCGCGCCGTGCCCACCGTGCCGGAAGCGATGTTATCGGCGTTCAGCGCGGTCAGCGATGCGCCCGAACCGGCGAACGAGGTGCCGGTTATGTTGCCGCTGTCGTCGATTGTCACGCCGCTGTTTTGCAGCAATTTGCCGGTGGTGCCGTCAAAGCGCACGACCGCGTTATCGGTCGCGCTCGAAGGGCCCGTCACGTCGCCGCTGCCCGAAGGCGCATCGGTGGTGCAGTTGATAACATCGCCGTCGGTCGTGCACCATTTGCCGCTGGTCAGCGTGCCGATACTGCTGCTGCCCCCGCCGCCCGAGCCACCCATGTTTACCCATGACGCGCCGTTACAATACTGCATCAGATCATAGCTGGTGTTATAGACCTGCTGCCCGGCGACGCCCGTGGGGCTGGTGCAATCAGCCAGCGCGGGCACGGAAAACAGCGCAAGCGCCGCCAAAAGCGGCAGCGCCGCAAAAAAGCGGGCGGTGATGTTACGGCAGGTTTCCGGTTTCATCGCATCCCTCATGGGTTAGACGTCCTGATAAGCTTGGCTTTGGCGCCCGCGTGCGCGCCGCGCAGCGAAGCGTTTTCAGCCCGCAGATTTTCGTTGGCGGCTTCAAGCCCGGCAAGCCGTTCTTCCAGCGCCGCGAAGCGCGCGTCATACCCGCTCATCCGTGCGGCCATCTGCTTGACGGCCTCGATCACGGGCAGCACCAGCTTGTCGTACTGCACCGCCATGAAGCCCTTTTCGTCGCGCGTGATCGCTTCAGGCAACACCTTTTCCACTTCCTGCGCGATCACGCCGAAATCATCCGAATTATCCTTGTTCCATTTGAAGTGCACCGCGCGCAGGCCTTTAACGGTCTCGATCGGGTCGCGCTCGAACCCGGTCACATCATGCTTCAAGCGCGCGTCCGACGAATGGTAATAGCCGGTGGTCAGCAAATTGCCCGCCGTGGCCAGCGAATAGCTGCTGTTCGGCGTGGTGCCGATGCCGACATAGGCGCCCGTGTTGCTTATGCTCATGAGCAGCGTCGGGGAGGTGCCTGAGGGTGCGGACGAATCCCCAAGGAACCTTATGCCGTCATAACCGATTTCGATGCCGGCGGCCGAAGTGTATGAGTTAACCCCGAGCGAGGTCCAGCCGCTGCTGGCGTTGCGATAGCCGTTCCACATCAACGAAAGGCGATAGGCGCCGTTGCTGCCAATATAGCCATAAGGTGTGCCGAACCATGGGCCGGAGGTGGTGCCCCAGAAATCGCTGAAAGCAGCCTGCCCACTGACATAAACAGATTTCGAAAATGTCGCGGTGTTTGATACACCGATCGTACCGACGCCGGTCACATTGCTGCTGTCGTCCACGGTGATACCGCTACCCTGCAACAACTTGCCGGTGGTGCTGTCGAAGCGCACGAGCGTGTTATCGGTGCTGCTGGCCGGGCCTACCACGTCGCCGGAACCCGAAGGCGTGGTCCAAATTCCATCGCCGCGCAAATATGTGCTGCTGCTTGCCGTACCGCTGCCAAGCCGTGCCGTGCCCACCGTGCCCGATGCCAGGTTGCTGGCGTTCAGCGCGGTCAGCGAAGCGCCGGAACCTGCGAAGGATGTTGCCGTCACATTGCCGCTGTCATCGATCGTCACTGTGCTGTTCTGTGTGATGTCACCGCCGGTGCCGTCCCAGCGCACGACCGCGTTATCGGTGCTGCTGCCGGGTCCGTCCATGCTGCCCGTGGGCGTCGCCCAGCTGCCATCGCCGCGCAGGAATGTCGTGCCGTCTGCCGTACCGCTGCCAAGCCGCGCCGTGCCCACCGTGCCGGATGAAAGATTGCTGGCGTTCAGCGCGGTCAGCGATGCGCCGGAACCGGCGAATGTGGTGGCGTTTAGGGTCGCCACGCCGCTGATATTGTTGCTGTCATCGATCGTGACCGAGCTGCTTTGAATAGTCTTGCCGGTGGTGCCATCGAAGCGCGCAATCGCGTTATCGGTGCTGCTGCCGGGGCCGGTTACGTCGCCGTTGCCCGCGCTGCCCGCACCCGCGCCCATATTCACCCAGTTGGTGCCGTTGCAGTACTGCATCAGGTTATAGGAAGTGTTATAGAACTGCTCGCCCGCAACGCCGGCTGGCGTGTCGCAATCGGCCATCGCCGCGCCGGGCATCATCACGGCTGCAAGCGCCAGCGCGCCGCAAAGCCTGATTGCTGCTATGTTCATCGCTTTCATGGCGCCGCCGCCTTCCTGAATCCGGCCTTATGCAAACCGCCTGCCGCCTGCGCGGCGCGAAGTTTTTCGTTGGCGGCTTCGAGCGCCGCGAGGCGCTCTTCCATCACCGCCAGCTTCGCGGCTTGCTTGCGCATAATCTCGGTCATCGCCGCGAGCTGTTCGTCATACCCGCTCATCCGTGCGGCCATCTGCTTGACGGCCTCGATCACAGGCAGCACCAGCTTGTCGTACTGCACCGCCATGAAGCCCTTTTCGTCGCGCGTGATCGCTTCGGGCAACACCTTTTCCACTTCCTGCGCGATCACGCCGAAATCCTGCTTGCCGCCATCGTTCCATTTGAAATGCACCGCGCGCAGGCCTTTCACGGTCTCGATCGGGTCGCGCTCGAACCCGGTCACATCATGCTTCAACCGCGCGTCCGACGAATGGTAATAGCCGGTGGAAAGAATGTTGCCGTTGGTATAGATCTTATAGCTTGCGCTCGGTGTCACGCCCACACCAAGGCCATTGGTGTTCATTGTCATGATGCTGGCGTTATCGATACGGAAATAAATTGCGTTGCCGGAAGATGCGTTCAAATATGTAATGCCCGCGGAAGACTGCAGCAGCGCATAATTGCCGCTTGCCGATTGATCAAGCGCTGCATGGCCGAACACGGCATATGTTGTATTGGAGGGCCATCCACCTGCCAACACGCGGCCAATACGCGCGACGCTTGTCGCTGTCGGTATATCAAGCGCGTAGCTTGCGGTTGTCGTCCCAATACCCACATTGCCGCTGTCGTCGATGATCACGGCGCTGTCCTGCACCGTCGTGCCCGTCGTGCCGTCCCAGCGCGCAATAGCGTTATCGGTGCTGCTGCCGGGGCCGACCATGGTGCCGGTGGGCTCGTCTTCCGTACAGGTCACAACCGTGCCGTCGCTGGTACACCATTTACCGCTGGCCAAAGCGCCGAAGCCGCTGACGCCGCCCGTGCCCATATTGATCCAGTTGCTGCCGTTGCAGTACTGCATGATGTTATAGCTGGTGTTATAGAACTGCTGCCCGGCAACGCCCGTGGGCGTGTCGCAATCGGCTCGCGCGGCGGCGGGCGCAAACACAAGCGCGCAGGCCAGCAGCGCCGCAAGGCTGCGGGGAAGGGCGTTATGGCCGGTTGCCGGTTTCATCGCGTCCCTCATGGGTTGGCCGTCCTGTCGAATCTAGCTTTTACCGCGCGCCCGTCAAGCGCGCCGCGTTTCATGGCGTCGCGCAGCGTCGCGTTCTCGGCGCGCAGATTTTCGTTGGCCGCTTCCAGCGCGGCAAGGCGCTGCGCCATAGCCGCCATCTGTGCGTCATGCGCGTCCACGCGGCCGGTCAGCGCCGTAAGGTTTCCGGCCATCTGCTTTACAGCCTCGATCACGGGCAATACAAGCTTGTCGTACTGCACCGCCATGAAGCCCTTTTCGTCCCGCGTAATGGCTTCGGGCAGAACCTTTTCCACTTCCTGCGCGATCACGCCGAAATCCTCGCTATTATCCTTGTTCCATTTGAAATGCACGGCGCGCAGGCCCTTCACGGTTTCGATAGCGTCGCGCCCGAACCCGGTCACATCATGCTTAAGCCGCGCGTCCGATGAATGGTAGTAGCCGGTCGAGAGGATGTTGCCCGCCGTAGCAAGCGAATAGCTGGTGTTCGGCGCGTTGCCTATGCCCACAAAGGCGCCGCTTTGGCTAACCGTCATGCGCGCCGTGCCTGCGGTAACAAGTGCAACGGCATCGCCGCCGGCGGTACCGAACAAAACGGTGCCGCTGTTATAAGTCCAGTAACTTATCGTCGCGGGCGTGCCCGCGCGCGAAACCGTAATCGTACTGTCGGTAGCATCATAGATATGCAGCTTGTCGGCGGGGCCGGTCGTGCCGATGCCGATATTGCCCGAAGCATCGATAGTCATGGCCGTCACGGCGGCATAATTGCTTCTGATCTTCAAGCCGCCCGCGCCACCTTCAAGATAGGTGATGTCGTCGGAATACAGCTGCAGCAACGCGCGCGTGGTGCCGCCCGAATCCTTGGAATCGAGCCGTTTTGCGTTCGCAAGCAGGATGCCGTTGTTGGCGGTTACGGTTCCGGAAAAAGTGCCCGCCGCGGCCGTTATCGTACCCGTCAATGTCGGCGAAGCCGACATCACCACGTTGCCCGTGCCGGTGATCGCATATTCGCCCACCACGCCGCTGTTGTCATACAGCACATAGCCGTTGTTGCCGCCGGTGATGGTCGAGCTGCCGACGGCCATGCCGGCGCTGACCGAAGGCGTGGTCCAGGTGCCGTCGCCGCGCAGATAGGTCGAAGAACTTGCGGTGCCGCTGCCAAGGCGGGCGGTGCCGACCGTGCCCGATGCCAGGTTGCTGGCGTTCAGCGCGGTCAGCGAAGCGCCCGAGCCGGCGAACGAGGTCGCGGTCACGTTGCCGCTATCGTCAATCGTCGCGCCGCTGTTTTGCGTCAAGCCGCCGGTGGTACCGTCCCAGCGCACGATCGCGTTATCGGTGCTGCTGCCCGGGCCCACCATGCTGCCCACCGGCGTCGCCCATGTGCCGTCGCCGCGCAAAAACGTGCTGCTGTCGGCGGTGCCCGAAGACGCAAGCCGCGCCACCGGCACCGTGCCCGATGTCAGCTGCGTTGCGTTCAGCGCCGTCAGCGAGGTACCGGTGCCCGAAAAGCTTGCGCCGGTCACGGCGCCGGTCACGCCCAGCGTGCCCGCCACCACCGTGTTGCCGCTTGCCGCCGCCACCGTGAATTTGTTGGTGTTGATCGCGAAATTGCCGGAAGCGGCAAGCGTGCCGATGCCGGTTACGTTATCGCTGTCGTCGATGATCACGCCGCTGTCCTGCGTCACGCTGTCGGTGCCGTCGAAGCGCGCCACGGCGTTATCGGTCGTGCTGCCCGCGCCGCCGCCGCCGCTGCCGCCCGCGCCGGGGCCGCCGGTGGCGGAGGGAAACACAACGCCGTCGGCGCCGAATTTTGCCGCCATCACACCGCCCGCGGCAATCGCAACCGTATCGGCAGCCGGGGCGTAAAGACCGGTATTGGCATCGCCCGTCACGGCCCACCCGGGCGCGCTGACGGTGCCGGCTGCGAAAGTGCTGCTGCCTACTTCCGTCCAGCCGCCGGCATAGACGTTCATCTTGCCGGTACTGGTGTTATAGATCATCAGGCCCGTCGCCGGGCTTGAAATTGCGTCGCGCGCGGTGCCGTCCATGCGCGGCGGCAGGAAGCCCTTGCTGGTGCTGACCATTTCAAACTGCGCGCTCGCATCCACGGTTTTGGTGCCCACGCCCACGCTGCCCGTGCTATCCATTCTGATGCCGCCGATGCTGGAATTCCACGGCGCGATAACAAGCCCGCCGGTTCCCTGCGAACCGGCATTGTAGGTGATGATCGCGTCGCCCGTGGCGGTAATAGGGTTATGCGAGCCACTGGACATGTTGGCCTGTATGGCAAGGCTGGTGGTTGATGTATCTGACCGCACCATGATACCGGCGGCTGTGGTGCCGGATTTATAGACATCAAGCAAATTGCTTGTAGCCGTGGTGCCGATCCCGACATTGCCTGTCGTGTTCAACGTGGCGATGCCGGTTACGGCGTTGGCATCGCTAATGATCACGCCGCTATTCTGCGCCAGCTTGCCCGTGGTGCCGTCAAAACGTATCACAGCGTTATCGGTGCTGCTGGCGGGGCCGTTGAAATCGCCGATCGAGCCGCTGCCGCCCTGCACCGTGGCCCAGGTGTTATCGCCGCGCAGGAATGTCGTTGTATCCGCCGTGCCGCTACCGAGACGTGCCGTGCCCACCGTACCGGTTGAGATATTGCTGGCGTTCAGCGCGCTCAGGCCGGCGCCCGAACCGTTGAACACGCCTGCGGCGGTAATAAGCGCCAGCACCACATCATCGCTGTCGCGAAACTCGGCGAGGTTGCCGCTTTGCGAGATCGCGCCCTTGACGATCAGGCCCACATCGGTCGCCGCAAGCGCGGTTACGGTCACGATATCGGTATCGGTCGCATATGTCAGGCCCGAAGCGCCCGCAAGATCGCCCGCGCCGTCATTATACTGCACCTGTCCGCCGCTGCCGGCGGCGTTCGCCGGCGGATCTTCCTGACAGTTGATCAGAGTGCCGTCGGACGTACACCATTTGCCGCTTTCAAGCGTGCCGATCGCGCTGTCGGAACCGCCCGAACCCATATTGATCCAGACGCTGCCGTTACAGTACTGCATCAAATCATAACTGGTATTATAAAACTGGTCGCCCGCAACGCCGGTGGGGGTCGTACAATCGGCCCGCGCCGCGCCGGGCAGCAGCAGCGCCGCAAACGCGGCTACGAGCGATACCTTATATATATACCGCATCATGGTGCCGCCGCCTTGAGAGCCGCGAATTCGCCGCGAAGCGATTCCACAGAATCGCGCAGCGCCTTCAGCTCGTCCTTCAGCATTTTGTTTTCTTCCCGCAGCGCCTTGATCTCGTCGTCATGGCCATCAACGCGCTTGGCCAGCGCCATCAGGTCGGCGGCCATCTGCTTCACCTCGATCACCAGCTTTTTCACGGCTTCCAGCACCGGCAGCACGAGCTTGTCGTACTGCACCGCCAAAAAGCCCTTCTCGTCGCGCGTGATCGCTTCGGGCAGAACCTTCTCAACTTCCTGCGCGATCACGCCGAAATCCTGTTCGTTATCCTTGTTCCATTTGAAATGCACGGCGCGGATGCCTTCAATGGTGGCATACGGGTCGCGTTCAAATTGCACCACATCGTGCTTCAACCGCGCGTCCGATGAATGGTAATAGCCAGCGGAAAGGATATTGCCGTTGGTATAAATTTTGTAACTCGCACTTGGTGCCACACCAACACCAAGACCGTTGGTATTCATGGTCATAACGGTGCTGTTGGCGACACGGAAATAGATGGATCCGTCGGTTCCGGTATTCAGGTATGTTCCCGTGGCTCCGCTGTTTTGTAGCAATGCGTAATTTGTATTGACCGACTGATCCATCGCCGCATGACCGAATACCGCATATGCCGTGTTGGCAGGCCACGCACCAACTATGGCAGCGCCAAGGCGGGCGTTATTGGTAACCGTGGGTATATCGAGCGAATAGTTCGCGCTCGTCGTGCCGATGCCCACATTGCCGCTGGCGGTCAGGTTTCCTGTGATGGTCGTCGCGCCCGCCGCCAGTGTGCCGATGCCGCTTACGTTATTGCTGTCGTCGATGATCACGGCGCTGTTCTGCAGCGTGGCGCCGCCGGTGCCGTCAAAGCGCGCCACGGCGTTGTCGGTGCTGCTGCCCGCGCCGCCCACGTCGCCGCCGTCGCCCACGCCGGCGCCGCCCGCCTGGCCGGGAAAGATCACGCTGCCGCTGGCGATGTTGATTTTGCCGCTGCCCTTCGGCGTCAGGTTGATATTGACGTTGGTGTCGCTGCCCGCCGCGCCGATGGTCACGCCGCTGCCGGTCGCCGCCGGGGTCAGCGCCACGTAATTCACGCCGCTGCTGGCGGTGTTAAAGCGCGCAACCTGAACCCCGCCCGCCGTCACCGAAAGCGTATCGGCCGCCGGGGCGTAAAGGCCGGTATTGGTATCCGTGCTTACCGCAAGGCCGGGTGCGCCCACCGTGCCGGCATCGAACTGCCCCGCCGTGCCGCCGCCCGCTTCGGGCTCGTCGCCCGTCACGCCCGGAAACACCATGCCGCCTGCGGTGAAGCTGGCCGCCATGCTGCCGCCCGCGGCGATCGCGAGCGTATCGGTCGCCGGGCGGTAAATGCCGGTGTTTTCGTCGTTCGCGAACGGCCAGCCGGGCGCATCCACCGTGCCATCCGCCATGTCGGTAGCGCCGCCGCCCCCGCCGCCGACCATGGCGCCGGAGAAGTTTGCGGTGTATAATGTGCCACCCGTAATTGTTGTGCTTCCGCTATAAATATAAGCTTCCACATAATCGCTGCTGCCGTTCATATCGAGTATGACGGATGCGTTCGGAATATAGTTCGTCGGCGTGCCCGCCTGTCCTTCATAGGAGATCAGAGCTCCATTTTTATATATGCCAATATAGCAGATAGTCCCGCCGTTGCCGCAATATGCGCTAGCTGCAAAAATATACTTCCCCGCCTCCGTTGGCGTGAAGCGATCAGAAGCAAAGTTGTCATTGGTGTCAAAAATTTCCGTTTGCCACGTCAATTTGGTCCATGTGCTGGTTGCGACTGTCTGGTCAATTGTTTTGCGTACAAAGAAGCTCGGCCCCGTGCTGCTGCCCCCGCCGCCGCCCGCGCCGGTGCCCACCGCGCTCCAGACGCTGCCGGTGTAGTAATTCAGCGCGTTGGTGGATGTATTGTAAACCACAAGGCCGGTTGCCGGGCTGCTGATCGCGTCGCGCGCCGTGCTGTCCATGCGCGGCGGCAGGAAGCCCTTGGTCGTGCTGACCATATCAAGCACGGCGCTTGTTGCCACGCTTGTGGTGCCGATGCCAACGCCCGTGGCGCCGGTGACCGTGCCCGCCGTAACGGTATCGCCGGTACTGGCATCGATCGTGAATTTATCGGTGTTGACCGCGACATTGCCGGTCACGTCAAGCGTATCGGAAAGCGTGGTCGCGCCGGTTGCATCCAGCGTGCCCGCCACGACCGTATCGCCGCTTGAAGCCGCCACCGTGAATTTGCTGGTGTTGATCGCAAAATTACCGCTGGCCGAAAGCACGCCGATGCCGCTTACGTTGTTGCTGTCGTCCACCACAACGCCGCTGCCCTGCACCAGCTTGCCGGTGGTGCCATCGAAACGCGCGAGCGTGTTGTCGGTTGCGCTGGCGGGGCCGTTCAGATCGCCGATCGTGCCGACGCCGCCCTGCACCGTGGCCCATGTATTGTCGCCGCGCAGAAAACTTGTACTGTCCGCCGTGCCGGATCCGAGCCGCGCGGTCGGCACCGTGCCGGAACCGAGCGCGGAGGCGTTCAAAGCCGTCAGCGAAGCGCCGGAACCCGCGAAACTCGCGCCCGTGACCGCGCCGGTCACATCCAGCGTGCCTGCCGCCAGCGTGTTGCCCGTGGCGGCATCGACCGTGAATTTGTCGGTATTCACCGTAAGGTTGCCGCTAAGCCCGAGCGCGGCAAGCGCGGATGTGCCGGTGACGCCGAGCGTGCCGCCCACGACCGTATTGCCGCTGCTGCCCTCGACCGTAAACTTATCGCTGTTGATCGCGAAATCGCCCGCGGCCGCGAGCGTGCCGTCGGTGCTGATATTGCCCGCCGCCGTCACGCGCGCCAGAACGCCGGCGCTATCGTTGCGCCATTCCGTCAGGTTGCCGGATTGCGATGTCGCGCCCGCCACTACAAACGGAATGTCGGTCGCGGTTTGCGATGTCACGGTCACCACATCCCCCGAAGATGCGTATGTAAGCCCGAGCGCGCCGGCGAAACCGCCGCTGCCATTATACTGCACCTGCCCGCTGGCGCCGGCGGCATCGCCCGTGGAGCCGTTGGAGCCGAGCCCGCCGCTCGCGCCGCCGAAATGCAGGATGCGGTCGGAAAGGTTGATTTTGCCGGTGCCCTTGGTGGAAAGGGTAAGATCGATGTTGGTATCGCTACCGCCCGCAGAAATGGTCGGGCCCGCGCCCGTCGCGCCGGGGGTGATGCTGACGTAATTGACGCCGTTCGTGCCGGTGTTCCAGCGCACCACTTCGGTGCCGCCGGCGGTGACCGAAAGCGTATCGGCATTGGCCTGATAGAAGCCGGTGTTGGTATCGTTGGTCACGAACAGGCCGGGTTCGGTCACCGTGCCCGGGTCAAAGTTGGTGGCGCGGCCGCTGCCCACCGCTTCCCAGCTATCGCCGTCGTAATAGTTCAGCCCGTCTGTCGTTGTGTTGTAGATAAGCAGGCCGGTCGCGGGGCTTGATATCGCGTCGCGTTCCGTTTCCTGCATGCGCGGCGGCAGAAAGCCCTTGGTCGTGCTCGAGAGCGCGAGCAGGGCGGTGCCGGTCACGCTGGTGGCACCGAGCGCCATGCTGCCCGCCGGTCCGACCACGCCCAGAACGTTCTGGTCGCTGTCCTGCCATTCCTGCAAATTGACGCTCTGCGATGCGGCGCCGCGCACGATCAGCGGCTTCGATGTCGCGTTCGCCGCCACCGCCGTGACCATGCCGGTCAGGTTGCCGGTAACATTGCCCGCAAGATTGCCGTAGAAACCGCCGGTCGAGGCGGAAACCGCGCCCGTGAAGGAGGCATTGCCGGTATCGCGCGCAATCGAGAAGGGCGTGCCGATCGCGGCGCCGCTGTCGTCGTAATTTTTCAAAACAAAATTGCTGCCGGCGTTGCTGCCGCCTTCGGCGGTGCTTTCGCCGCCCCACGCCCAGCGCAGCGTCGTGCCGGTCGCGATCTGGTAGAAACGGTCGCTCGCGGCCGTGCCTTCCAGCCTGATGTTGCCGGCTTTCACATGCAGCCGCTCGGCGGGGTCAGAGGTGTTGATGCCGACATAGCCGTTTTCGTCGATCGTCATAGCGGCGGTGCCGTCGGTCGAAAGCACGATCGTGCCGCCGCTGCCGCCGCCGTCGGTAATGTCTATTCCGGTGTCGTCTTGGTTGAACGAGGCGGTTTCCACATCCTGCGCGGCGGTTACGCGGCCGGTGCTATCGACCGTGCCCCAGTTATAGGCGCCCGCGGTCACGCCGCTGGCCGGCAGCCGGTTGGCATCGAGCGTGCCCGTCGTCAGATTGCCCGCATCGTTGGCACCAAGGTTGGTGCGCGCGCCCGCCGCCGTGCTGGCGCCGGTGCCGCCATTGGCGATGGCGACCTGCCCGGCCAGAATGCCGGACGCGTTTGTAAGGTAGGTCGCGGTCGTCGCCGTAGTGGCGGTGCCGGAAATGCCGACATCAAGCGTGCCCCCGCCCAGACCCGTGAGCCCGAGCGCAGACCATGCCGCGGCGGCATCCGCCGCCTGAAACACCGCATCACCGGTCGCGCCGACGCCAAGCGTGACGCGCGCGGCGGCGGCGGTTGACGATGTGAACAGCGAATCGCCCGTGCTGCCCGCGCCGATGGTCGAACGCGCGGTCGAAGCGTCATCGGCCGTGAAAAGCGTGGTGCCGACCGTGCCCGCGCCAAGGGCGGTGCGGCCCGCAGCTTCGTCGGCGGCAATGAACAGCGCATCGCCCACCGTGCTGGCGCCAAGGGCGGTACGGCCCGCTTCTTCGTCGGCGGCCACAAACACCGCGTCGCCCACCGTTGTCGAGCCAAGCGAACTGCGCGCCGCGCCCGCGCTGGCTGCGGTAAAGAGCGATTCGCCGATACTGGTCGCGCCCAGAAGCGTTGTACGCACGGTCGCGGCGGTGGAACTGTCATAGGAACCGGCGGTGAAAAGATAGTCGCCCATCGTGGTAGCGCCGAGGTTCACGCGCGCGCCGCCCGCCGTGGCCGCGCCGGTGCCGCCCGAAGCCACCGGCAACGGATTTGAAATGCTGATCGAATCGGCCGTGATCGCGCCGCTGAGGCTGAGCGCGGAGCCCATGATGGTGCCGTCCGGCTGCACGCGCACCGCGTTGGCGGCAACGCCGTAGCGAACTTCCTGCTGCCCGCCGCCGATGTCGGCGACCTGCCAGACGTTGGCACGGTTGATCGCTTCGCCCACATTGACGCGTTCGATTTTATCGTCGTTCTGGGCGACGGTGTCGCCGCAATCCGTTTCAAGCGTGCCGTTGGGGCCGGCGCTGATCAGCAGCATCGCCGGGTCGCTGCCGGGCGTGACCGCGTTTTCCCAGCGACAGTAAATATAGAAACGGTTCCAGGGGTCGAGCTGCTTGACCCCGGCGGTGGCCATGTAAACACCCGCGCTTTCGGGGCTGCCGTCATCGTCGGCGGCGGCATAGCCGGTCGGAAGTTTGGACGCGTCCTCGCTGGCGATGCTTGCAAAGGGATAGGTCGCCGGCGGCTCGAGTGTGGTCTGGTCCACACTGAGCGCCGATGTCGAGGAAAGCGTGCGCGCCGCGGCGGTCAGATCGTTGCGGGCGGTATTATCGCGCGTGACTTCGACGTTGCTGCGCAGAATTTGCGAATAGCCGCTGAACAAAATGCCTGCGCCGACGCCCGCAATCGCCAGCACATAAAGGATCGGGCCGATCATGAAGCCCGCTTCGCCCCGCTTGCGCGCATGCGCAAACCCGAAACGCGCGCGCATGAAAGCCGAGCCGAAAAGCCCGCGCCTCACCGTGCCCGCGTCATTGGTCGTGGGGGTTTTGCCGAAATTCATTCACGCGCCCCTGGTCAATCGCCGCGCACTGTCCGCGCCGGCTGCAGACCGGTACGTCGCGCGCGAACGGCGCCGCATAACCCCGGACAGGGCCGAAGCCCTTGAAAACCTTGGTTAGACGGCTGCCGTTATTTTGAATCTGGGGCCAAACGTTTAATAATTGGTTTATCCACAAATTTGCATTCGGCGCTGATTCAGCCTTTGTTTACAGGGCGTTGTGAAGCGCTCCGCGACAGAAAATTACGCGGCATTTATTACGTTTTCGATATAGTGACGAAAGCGAAAGAATCCGCTTTTCAGGCGGCATCCGGGCGCGAGGACAAGTCTCAGGTCAGCAGAACGGCCAAAAGCAGCCCCCCGATCGCGATCCGGTACCAGGCGAAGGGCGCGAAGCCATAACGGCCGACGAAGGCAATAAACCCCTTCGCAATCGGCCATGCGGCGAAGAAGGCGGCAATAAACCCGATCACAAGCAAGGTCGTGTCGCCTTCCGCCATCGCGTCGCGGTTTTTGTAAAAATCATAGACGGTGGCGCCCATCATGGTCGGGATAGCAAGAAAAAACGAGAATTCCGCCGCAACCCGCCGTTCGACCCCGAGCAGAAGCGCCCCCATGATGGTGGCGCCGGAACGCGAAACCCCGGGCACCATCGCAAGGCATTGCGCACAGCCGATCAGGAATGCGGTCTTCAACGGCATGCGGTCGAACGCCTGTGTTTTCACCCTGTACATGTTGCGTTCGATCACCAGAATGGCGACCCCGCCGAGCAACAGCGCCCACGCCACGACCAGCGGATTGAACAATGCGGCCTTGATGAAATCGTGGACCAGCGCGCCAACCACGGCGGCGGGCAGGAATCCAAGCAAAACGGCCCAGACAAAATGCCGCGAAGCGGCATCCCTGTGCAGCGTCAGGGTCACATGCCAAAGGCGGGGGAAAAAAGCGATCACAACGGCCAAAATGGCGCCAAGCTGGATCACCACTTCGAACATATACCCGGAAGGGCCCTGAAAGCCGATACCCTCGCCCAGCAATATCAGGTGCCCGGTTGAGGATATAGGCAGGAATTCCGTAAAACCTTCGACCACCCCCATCAGCGCGGCCTTAAGAATGGTGATCAGATCAGGCATTGCAGCTCTTGTTTATTTTGGCCTCGCTGCTGCAAATACCAGATTATGCCGCGCCGCGCATCAGGAAAATAGCGGCCTGCGCGCCCGAAACCCGGGTACCTTCAATTCAGTCTTGTTTTCAGGCGGCGGCGGGCGAGGTGATAATATCGCCCAGCTTATCGAGCAGGTAATCGAGGTCTTCCTGCCCCATATCCTCGAACTGGGTCAGGATACGTTCCAGCACGCGGCGGCGGTAACGCTCCATATCCTGCGCGCCGCCGTCCAGCTCGGTTTCGTGCACAACATCAATGGCCACGCGCACGGCGGGCAAAAGCCGCGCCGGCAGACCCGATTTGTCGTAAAGCGATTTCATGCCCAGACGCCCGGCATCGTGGATCAGAATGCGCGCATTCACAACGGGCACGTTTGCCAGAACAGCAATCGCGTTTTCAAAAAACGTTACATCGCCCATGCACAGCGCGCGGATCACAAGCGAAGGCGTCAGCCGCTTGTTGCGATAAAGCTGCAGCACAAGCTTCTCCACGTCCATCTCGGCCGCCGTCGCGGCTAGATTGACGATCGCGCGTTCGCGGCTTTGCAAAATCATGTCGGCCGCAAGCGTGGGCGACATTTCATGGTGGGTCACGAGATAATCTTTCAGCTTTTCCGAAACATGGGTCACGAGCCGCTCGGCCACCGCGACCGGAAGCTTGTCGCGCTTCACCAGCGGTTCCTGCACCATCTCGCTTTCCGGAAAACGGTCCACGACCTTACCGAGGCTCTTTTCCGCGATCTTGGCGCCCTTGTTGCCGACCAGCGTCGCGACCGTCTTTTCGCTGCCCTTATCGACAATCGCATCAGCGACCGCTTCGGAAACGTCCGCGCGGCGCGCGATCGCGGCCTGTTTGTTGTCGGAACCGGCGCCGACAATCTCGATCAGGTCGGTATCGGTCAAAACCCTGGAATCTTCCAGGATCGGCAACGCAACCTGTTCGATATCTTTCGCGAGCTGCACCGCCACATCGTGCGGGATGCGCTGCGCGCGGCGCAAACTTACGGCAAGGCATTCGCGCACGCTGTCGGTTACATCCTTGGCCAGCGCGCGCACGATGCCGTGCGCCAGTTCCAGTTCGTGGGCGGTAAGCTGCGGGCTGTCGATTTCAAGCCCGACCTTGGCTGCGATCTCGGACCGCGCAACGGGCGAAGGGTCTGCAAGAAGTTTGGCGACGTCTGCCTGAGTAAGCTGCGATGCCATGCGTTGGTACTTTCCCCCGTATGCGTGCCGCGCGTTAAACATAAATCCGCTCAGGCATCGCCTGAAGCTTTCGGCCCAAGTCCCGATATACAACGCGTTTTCGTCTGGTTCCGCAAGGCTACTATGCGCGATAAGATTTTCGCAATTGTTAAGATTTCCGGCCTGTCCGGTATATCGATTGGTTTTTATGAAATATATAACTGCGCATTTCGCTAAAATTTTACCGGTGCTGCACTGCATCGGCTTCCCATACGCGCATGTTCGCGCGCGCCGCCACGCCTTCATTTTCCGGCGCACATATCTGGCGCACATATAACGCGCATTTCCTGTTTGCAGGCCGCGGCAAACACTCTACTGTGTGGCGGCCTTTCCGGCGCGTTTCACCAAGATGGACCAGCCCCATGCTCGATCTCAAGAACCACATCCGCGGCATCCCCGATTTCCCGAAGCCCGGCATCCTGTTCTACGATATCTCGACCCTGCTGGGGCATGGCGAAGCCTGGAAGCAAACGATCGAAAGGCTGGCCGAAGCCATCGGGCCGGACAAGGTCGATAAGGTCGTCGGTATCGATGCGCGCGGCTTTCTCGTCGCCGCGCCGCTGGCGATTGCGCTTAATACCGGCTTCATCATGATCCGCAAGCGCGGCAAGCTGCCGGGCAAGACAATATCGTTCGATTACGCGCTCGAATACGGCACCAACGCAATCGAGATCCAGGAAGACGCCATCGCCAAGGGCGAGCGCGTTGTGGTGGTCGATGACCTGCTCGCCACCGGCGGCACCGCCGAAGCGGCGGTCAAGCTGTGCCGCAAGGTCGGCGGCACGGTCACGCGCACCGCGTTCATTATCGAACTCGGCTTCCTGCACGGGCGCAACAATCTCGATGTGCCGGTAACCTCGCTCGTCAATTACGATAGCTAGGCTTCCCCCGTTTTATCGCACGGCTGTGTTGTCCATTTCCGGCAAGGGTCTTTCCTGTATTTGTGTGCCAGCAAGTTAACACTTTTTCTGTGGAATAATTTGTTATTTATGGTAATATATTACTAATTATTAATATTAATGGATATCTGTATGGGGATTTTACCGCAAAAAGATATCAGGACAATGCGCCTCGACAGGGTCCCTGTCGCGCTGAAGATCGACCAGGGCCACATCAGCATCAATCCGGGCGTCGAGGCCAGCCAGGAAACCATCTATATAAGTGTCGCGCTGCAATTCAAAAATGCCGGCGCCGAAATCGCAAAAAACTGGAACTGGGAAGTTCTCAACGACTGGCTCATCGCGCAAAGCGGAAAGACCCTGTCCAGCGAGCTTGAATATTTTGCGGACGCGGCTTTGATGGTCGCGCTGGAAAGCGCCCGCGCGCAAGGCATCAAGATCAAGGCGGCGGATGTCATGCTGGAACGGCCGGACGTGCCGACCAGCAAAGGCACCGTTGTCGCCACGCGTCACATGGCATGGTGGCTGCATTACGGCGCGCTGCGCAATCCGTTCGGCGGCCGGCGTAAAACGGGTGCAAGCCCGCTCACGCAGACACGGCTTGCGCGCGCAACCTTATAGATACCTGGGGGAAATTACTGTTCGGGCGGAACGGTGATGCAGTTGCGTGCGTTGCGCACCATATAGCCGCAGATCGCGCCCGCCATGTCCTTATCGAGCCCGGTAAGGCGCGCACGGTAAAGCGGCCCGTCTGCGGTCTTCACTTCCTGCACATAGGCCCGCACCTCGCCCGCGATCGGCTTGGCGGCGCGCGCCGCGTCCGCGACTGCCAACTGGCTCTGTTCGCGGCTCGAATAGGCGCCGACCTGCACGGCCCAGCGCGTCGTATCGACCGGTCCGCCCACCGATGGCGGCAACGCAGCGGCTTCGGGCCGGGCATCGGGCTGCATCACGGCACGTTCCTGCATGGCGGCTTCGCGCGCCGCGTTTTCCCATGATGGCGGCGCGTTCATTGCGACCGTGGTGACGCCGCCTTCGCCGCTCTCTTCGCTGCTGTCGTAACTGAATTCCTCCATGCCCCCGGCGGTATCGCCTTCGGCAATGGCATAGCCGTTTTCGCCCGGCTTGCGCGGCGGCACGGGGAAAGCTTCCGCACCGTTCGTTGTGCCGGCCACGCGCACCGCGTAATCCTCGTCCAGGCCGAAGCGGGCGAAATTGCGATCGAGAAGTTTTTCCATCTGGCTGTCGCGGGTGTGGGTGCTGCGCCCGCCGAACACGACGGCAATCAAACGTTTGTCGTTGCGTTGCGCCGAAGCGACAAGATTGAAACCGGAATCGCGGATAAAGCCGGTTTTGATCCCGTCCATGCCGTCATAGCGCTTCATCAGATGATTGTGGTTGGCGTGCGTCACGCCTTTATAGGTAAAACTTTTTGTCGAAAACAGCGGGTAATAGGCGGGGTAGTGATACAGCAACGCGCGGCCAAGGATCGCCATGTCGCGCGCGGTCGTCACCTGTTGCTTGTCGGGCAGGCCGGAAGCGTTGCGAAACACGGTTCGGTCCATGCCAAGCCTGCGCGCCTGTGCCGTCATCTGGCTGGCAAAATTCTTTTCGCTGCCGCCGATTGCTTCCGCCAGCACGACAGCCGCATCGTTGGCCGATTGCGTCACGAGCCCGAGCACGGCTTCGCGCGCGCTGATAGTTGACCCGGCGCGCAGGCCCAGCTTGGAAGGCGATTGCGCGGCGGCGAAGGACGAGATTTTCAAAGGCTGGTCGAGCTGCAAGCGCCCCGCCGCCAGTTCGCGGAAGGTCATGTACAGCGTCATCATCTTGGTGAGCGAGGCCGGATGGCGGGATGCGCGCGAATCTTCGCCTTCCAGAACCTTGCCGGTGCGGGCATCGACGACGATGTGCGAATAGGGCGGGCGGTATGGCGCCGCACGCTTCTTCTTGCGCGCGTATGCGTCATCAGGGAAAGCGGTTGCCGTCAGCGCGACAAGCGCCAGAAGCATCACCAGCGAGCGCCAGGAAAAACGCGGAAAGAATGCGTCTGCTCTTTGCACCGAACGACCCCCTTGCTGGCAAATTCAGGTGGAATAGCGGCAAAGCGGCTAACGAACCGAATCACCCCCAGCGCCCCAAGCAAATGCTAACCTATTGGAATTAAAACACAAGTTTAGGGTATTGAACCGACACAATGTGCAAAATGGCGGTTTCTTGCCACCCCGCCCACAGGGCCGATGACGCCATATAGCATAGTTTATTCCCGCTTGACGTAAACAAAGACTTAACTATACTGACTTATTGTGCGGTGCAGCATAGACCGGTATGCATATCGTTCAAACGATATGCAGCCGGAACAATCCTTGTCACACCAGCCACCGGCCCCAGGTGAAGGCTTAGCCAGAAGCCACGGGCCATAAAAGGGAGCGAACCATGACCACGACCAGCAAAACCAAGGCGCCTCACCTGAAAACGGTCGATCCGGAAGCGATCGAAAGCGTCATGAAGGCTGGCCAGGAAGCCGCCAGCAAACAGTTTGAGGGAGCCATGAAAGCAACATCCGAACAGCTCGAACAAGTCAGCAAGCGCCTGATGCAATCGGCCGAGCAAATGACATCTGCCAACCGCGAAACCATGGAAGCATGCGTTTCCGCCGCCACCATCTGCGCCAAGGGCTGCGAAGAAATCAGCCGCAGCCTGATGAACTGGTCGCAAGCCTCGCTCGAACAGGCGATGGCCACCAGCAAGCAGGCGCTGACGGTCAAGACCTTGCGCGAATATGTCGATCTGCAGACCGAATTCGTCAAAACCTGCCTCGACAGCACGCTGGCCGAAACCAGCCGTTGCAGCGAGCTGGCGACGCGCACCGTCAACCAGGCGATCGAGCCGGTGACCGAAAAGGTCAACGCCGCGATGGAACGCTTCAATCAGCAGAGCAAGGAAGCGGCGAAGGACGCCGCCTAGGCTTTTCGCTTATTCGTTTCTCCGTTATTGCCATAACGGAAAGGCCGGAAACCCAAGCTAGCGAAGCTTTGGTTCCGGCCTTTTTCGTGTCCATGACCGCAAAGACAGCTTCAGGCCACGGGCATATGAGGTTCGTCGCGCAAGGATGGGGCGGATGCGTGTTCGGCGCGGCGCATCCCGCCATAGGCATGGCGGCAATATCCGTAAATGCTGAGCATCATCCATGCCGCCTGTCCGATCATTGCGGCAAGGTTAAAATTATTGAGCAGAGAGATAATAACCAGAATGGCCGAGCCGACATTTAAAAACGCATAAGCGGCCGAACCTGCAAACCCATCCCTTACCTGCAACCCCGCATGCGCAACCAGGTAGCCGACGACGCCGGCGAGACCGACACAATCAAAGAATGACAGCCCGGTCAATTCTTCAAACATGGCAGCGGCCCGGAAAATGGCTTGAGAAATAATGCGTGGCCGGAAATGAAATGCGGCTGGCTTGATTAAACCGCGAACAAGTAAACGATCCTTTAATTCGGCGCTTAGTGCACCTGCTCCGCTTCATCAATCACGCTCAGCGCAAGCCGGTAGGCGGCGATCATCATGCCGTCGTACTTTTCGTGCAAATCAACCTCGCGCATGCGGTGCAGAAGCGCCAGCGTCTCGTCAGCGACCGCAGCCAGCGCGACCGTGCGGCCGTCCGCGAGGCGCACGCTCAGGCTGCGCGCCCGCATATCCAGATGCACCGCAAGCGGCTCGCCTTCGAAAAATTCATGGAAGGTCAGAATGGGAAGGATCCGGTTTTCTTGTTCTTGATGTACGGTCATCTCTGTATTCCCCTGTTTTATCGTCCGGGCCCTGCAAGCCCCTGCAATCCGCAATTACCTTTGATTGGCTAGTTCTTATGGATTATTTGTAGCATACGGTTTGACTGTTTTTGCTTTCATGTATGGTGTATTTTCCGTTAACATGCTGATTTATATGGAATTCTGTATCTTCCAGAACAATCGCTTAGCATGGTTTTTGTAATTTTATTGCGTTTCCATGTGCGTCCCCATCAGCCTCTACCTTGCCGCCGCGAGGGCACCATAAGCGATATTTTCCGGGATGCTCGGCCGGCGCTTTGGGTTATGCTTTGCAGGGCGTTATTTCTGAAGCGGGAGAGGTTGGATGCTTGGTTTCTATGACGGCGCGGCCTGGGGGGTCATTATCGGGCTGGCGCTCATGATCATCGGCGGTCTGGTGATCTGGGCTTACGGCGCGCGGCGCTTCCAGCAAACCACCCCGGCCCTGAACAGCGATAATCCGGAAGCCGAAGCGACACGGCGCTTTCACAGCCGCCTTTCGCGCGCCTTTTTTATGTATGGAATTTCCGCCATCATCGCCGGGCTCGCGCTGTTCGCGTTCGCGGGTCGGCACTTTCTGTAATAAATCCTGCTAGATAACCAGCGCAGCGACAAGCCAGCGCAACGGGTGACGGCTCGGCGGGCCCGGCCATACGGGCACGGTTCTCTGGGCTGCGTCTTCCATAAGGTTCTGCGGTGAATGGAGGCGCGCCAGGGAATGGGCGTTTGTAAGATACCAAGAGCGATGGCGCCGCGGCAAAAAGCATATATACCCAGAAGCGGGGCCGCGGCCGCACCCGCAAACGGCAAACATGCGAACGCGCATGCCGCCGTGGCTGCGGCAAGAAATCCGCGCGCAAGATAGGTGTTGCGATAATATCTGTAAGCGGGCACATGGCGGCCGCTACGGTTCGGAACCGTTTGAACAAATTCATCCAGTGGGCCAACGGCACGCGACATATCTGCGCTCGTATAAATTAAATATGAAAAATAAATCTGGGGCTATTGTACCGTGCGGTACGCACAACGGCAATTGCTTGAATAGTTTCATTAACCACAAAAACAGGTGGAATTGCCTTTAAACGGCAAGCGCAGGGATAAAAATCTAGGCCTCTTCGGCCTCGGCCTGCCGCATCATGCGCTTGCGCATGTTGGGATCGAGCCAGCGCTTGCGCAAGCGCACGTTTTGCGGCGTCACCTCGATCAGCTCGTCGTCGGCGATATAGGCCATCGCCTTTTCAAGCGTCATCTGGATCGGCGGCGTCAGCCTGATCGCTTCATCCTTGCCGCTGGCGCGCACGTTGGTCAGCTTCTTGCCTTCGATCACATTGACATCAAGGTCGTTTTCCTTGCTGTGCTCGCCGATGATCATGCCTTCGTAAACCTTAAGTCCCGGATTGATCAGCATCGGCCCGCGCTCTTCAAGCTTCCACAGCGAATAAGCGGTCGCTTCGCCGGGCGAATTGGAAATCAGAACGCCGGTGCGGCGCGGCGCGATCGTGCCCTTGAAGGGCGCATAGCCGTGGAACAGCCGGTTCATCAGGCCCGTGCCGCGCGTGTCGGAAAGAAATTCGCCGTGATAGCCGATCAGGCCCCGCGAAGGCGCATAAAAGGTCAAGCGCACCTTGCCGCCGCCGGAAGGCTTCATGTCCATCAGCTCGCCCTTGCGTTCCGATATCTTGCTGACGACGGTGCCGGAATATTGTTCGTCAACATCGACCTGCACTTCCTCGATCGGCTCCTGCTTCTGGCCGTTTTCGGTCTTGAACAGCACGCGCGGGCGGGAAATCGAAAGTTCGAACCCTTCGCGGCGCATGGTTTCGATCAGGATCCCGAGCTGTAATTCGCCGCGGCCCGAAACTTCGAATGCGTCGCCGCCCTGCGTTTCCGCGACGCGAATCGCGACATTGCCCTCGACCTCGCGCAGCAAACGGTCGCGGATCATGCGGCTCGTGACCTTGTCGCCTTCAAGCCCCGCAAGCGGCGAATCGTTCACCGAAAACGTCATGGCGATGGTGGGTGGATCGACCGGCTGCGCCTGCAGCGGCGTTTCCACCGCAACATCGCAAATCGTATCGGCCACGGTTGCCTTGACCATGCCGGCGATGGCGACGATATCGCCCGCTTCGGCTTCTTCCACCGGCACGCGCTCGAGCCCGCGGAACGCCAGCAACTTGGTCACACGACCCTGTTCGATCAGCTTGCCGTCGCGTGAAAGCGCCTTGATCGGCATGTTGGGTTTCACCCGCCCGCTTTGCACCCGCCCCGTGAGGATACGGCCGAGATAGGGGTTGGCCTCAAGAATGGTGGCAAGCAGCGTGAAGGGTGCGTCGTTTTCCACCTTCGGCGGCGGCACGTGGCGCGCGATCAATTCGAACAGCGGCGTCAGATCCTTGCGTTCGCCGCCGGGCACGTTTTCCTCGAGCTTCTCGGCCGCCCAGCCGCTGCGGCCGGATGCGAAAAGCGTCGGGAAATCGAGCTGATCTTCGCTGGCATCAAGCGCCGCGAACAGATCGAACACTTCATCATGCACCGCGTGCGGGCGGGCGTCACTGCGATCGACCTTGTTGACCACAACGATCGGGCGCAGCCCCAGCGCAAGCGCCTTGGAAACCACGAACTTGGTTTGCGGCAACGGGCCTTCGGCCGCGTCCACCAGCACGACAACGCCATCGACCATGGAAAGGATGCGCTCCACCTCGCCGCCGAAATCGGCGTGGCCGGGGGTATCGACAATATTGATGCGCAGATCGTTCCAGAAGATCGATGTACACTTGGCCAGGATGGTGATGCCGCGTTCGCGCTCCAGATCATTGCTGTCCATCGCGCGTTCCGCCACATGCTGATTGTCGCGGAAGGTGCCGGACTGGCGCAGCATGGCATCCACGAGCGTGGTTTTACCGTGGTCAACGTGGGCGATGATGGCGATGTTACGCAGATTCATAAGGTCTCTCGCAGCCGATCAAGCATTTTCCGCCCAAGTGGAAACCGGTTGGACGCAGAAAATGCGGTAAAACAAAAAATCAGCGCGTTTTCACGGGTTCGACATGGTCAGAAAACGCGCCAGACTGCGTGCCTTATGGCGGTTTTGCGCGGGAAAGGCAAGGAAAAGCCGCTATACCGGCCCGGCGGGGCGTATCTGAACAAGCGGCGTATTGATAAGGGCTTCATCCCGGGCGGGCATGCGCTCGACATATTTCCCGCGGGCGGCCTGCATGGCTGCATGCAGCCCCATGATTTTACGGTTGGCCTTAACCGCCGCCACGAGCGCGCCGCCGGTATCCATGATTGCGTCCGCATGCCGCAAGATCAAAAGGTTGGGTATGGCTTCCGGGCGTATGACAAGCAGTGTCTCAAGCGCCTGCCGGGCCATTTGCCGTTTTTCGCTGCGCGCAAGCGTCAATTCGCCGAAGGCGCGCTTGTACAGAATGGCCATCGCCATGGCCGTGCTGCGCGATTTGCCGCGCAGGCATGTCACCGCCAGCGTGCCTTCGGGCTTGGCGGCAAAGAATTCGCCCGCGAAATCCAGACCGGCCTGCACCTGTTCGCGCGCGGGGCTGTATTTTATTGTTCTATGCAACAAAAATCCGCGGCGCGTTTTTTCCGTATCCCAGCAAGTCAGCACCGCTTGCCGCACGCCGGGCCTGCTAAAATCCGGCGCGGCCCTGCCATCCGTCGTTGCGGTCGGGTGATCGAAGCTTATGAATGCGCCGAGGCCTTCGCGCGCCTGCGCCTCAGCCAATTCGCTGTGTGGTCGTATAATAACGTTGCCGCTCATACTATCGTTTTCTGAAAATGCCCGTAACAATAATGGCGTTATAGATGAGTTGCGGGCAAAAAGGCAAGCGCACCGGTCAACTCCGCAGCGCCGCCATGATGTAATCGGGTACAACATTGTGCTGTGTCAGCAACTTGCCCAGCTTTGCTTCGTCCGGCCATGCGCCGTTAACCACACCGAGCGCGGTGGCATACATGCCGCCCGGCATCAAAACGCTTTGCATGCCCGCAGCGCGCGCGCCCGCGATATCGGTTTCAAGATTATCGCCCACCATCACGGCGCGGCCCGGCGCAATACCGAGTTCGGCCAGAATGCGCGCAAAGGCTTCCCCATACGGCTTGCCGTATGGCGCGCGGCCGTCGCCGCCCATGGCGGCATAGGCATCGACCAGCGCCGCGCTGGCCGGCACGCATGCCGCGCCAACCGCCACCGCGCGATCGGGGTTGGCACACAGCATCGGCAATTTGCGCGCAAGGCAGCGTTCCAGCAGCGGCCGGTAATGCGCCTCGTCATACCTGTCGCCCGGCAAGTTGACAACCAGAATAAAGCTGGCGTCTTCCGGTTCCGGCACAAGCGTGATGCCGGTGCCGTCATAAAAACCGGCTTCTTCTTGCTTGCCTATCATATAGGCGCGCGCGCCAAGTTTTTGCAGCCACGCATCGTCGCGCTTTTGCAAGGCCTCGTATGTCATCTGGCCCGATGTAAGCAGCGCGTCATACAGATCGGGCACAAGCCCGTATTTTTTTATGTTTTCGCGCGCCGAAAAAAGCGGGCGCGGCGAATTGGAAAGAATGCCGGTTTTTTTCCCCGCGCGCTTCAGCGCGCGCAAGGTGTCGATCACGCCGTCATAAGCCCGCGTGCCGTCATGCAGCACGCCCCACATGTCGAACACGAAGGCGTCCGCGCCGGTCGCATTCAGGCTTTCAAGTTTTTTCGGCAAGGCGCGCTTCGGCCACTTCGCAAATATAATGATAGATGCACATATGCACCTGCTGGATATCGGGCGTGCGCTTCGACGGTACATCGATCAGAATGTCGGCAAGCGGCGCCATTTTGCCGCCGCCCGCGCCCGTAAGCGCAAGCGTTACCATGCCTTGCTTCTTCGCTTGCTCGAACGCCTTGATCACGTTGGGCGAATTGCCGGACGTGCTGATCCCCCACACCACGCCGCCCGGCGCGCCATAGGCTTCCACCTGGCGGGAAAACACCGTGTCGTAGCCAACATCGTTGCTCCAGGCCGTCAGCGTCGCGTTGTCGGCCGTCAGCGCGATCACGTTATAGGCCTTGCGATTGACCAGAAAGCGCCCGACCATTTCGCCCGCAATATGCATGGCATCGGCAGCCGAACCGCCATTGCCGCACACCAAAACAGGCTTGCTTGCCGCAAGCGCCGCCACAATGGCTTCAACCGCGTCGTCGGCGCGTGCCGCCGCGCCATGCGCGGCCATGGCAGCCGCAAGCTCGGACGCGTTCTTCAAATGCTGCTGGATGGTAAGCCCGGTGGTCATAGGCCGATCTTAGCGTCCGCAACCCCTATAGGCTATGAAAAAAAGGCCGCGCACGGCACGGGGCGCCTACGAAGCGCCGGCGCAATCTTCTCTGCCTTCCTCGTGCGCCGCAAAGCGCAGAAAAGCCGGGCTCAGATGCGCGGCGAAGGCGTGGCGGGAAAACATGCGCGCGGCATGGTCGCTGGCACGGCGGCCCATGGCGGCGCACTGGTCCTCGTTCTTCAGCAAATAACGCAGCGCGCGGGCGGCATCGTCCACATCGGCCTCGGCCCACTGCCCATCGCGATACTGGCCCTGCGGGTCCACCACCGGCACCAGCCGGTAATCGACCAGCTCGGCGCAGGCACGGTTCATGAAATCGACATTCCCGGACCAGTTGGTCGCCACCACCGCCTTGCCAAGACGCATGGCTTCGGCGAGCACGAGCCCGAAACCTTCGGCCCGGTGCAGCGAAAGCACAATATCGCAGCTCGCGATCAACGCGTAGGCCGCTTCCTGATCGAGCGTATCGGTCATAAGCCGGATGCGCGGGTCGCCCGCCGTCAGCGCCTTAAGCGCCGCAAACTGTTCGGGCGCGGCTTCCGGGTGGCTGACCTTGATAACCAGCAGCGCGCCATATGTGCCGGGCTCGGCGGCACGAAACGCCTTGATGGCCGCCATCGGGTTTTTGCGCGCCATGCTGGAGCGCAGATCGAACATCGTGAGCACGATCTTCATATGGTCGGGCAAATCGAAGCGCGCGCGCGCCGGCATCACGTGATCGAGCGCGGGCACCGGGTGCGGCACCACATGCACGGGAATGGGCGGGATCGCGCTGCGTGCCAGAATGGCGTCGCGCACGAAATTGCTGTGTACCCATAATTCATGGAAGTGGCGCAGACGCGGCATCCAGGCTTCCGGCACTTCCGGCGTTTCCCACGCCCAGAAACCTATGCGATAGCTGCTGCGCACCAGCGCGGGATCAAGATGCGAAAAAGCCATGCCCATTTCCGGCGGATTGACGCCGAGCACGAGCACGCCGCCCGCGGGCGCGGGCTTTTGCGGCAGCGCCGCTTCGCCGTAATCCTGCAGCTTGATCATGGCGCTGAGGCTTTCTTCGCGCAGCGCATAGCCGCAAGCCTGCAAACCGTCGCGGTAAAGCCGCATGGCGGTGCCGAGCCCGAGCACGGATTGCGTATAACCGGCAATTGTTACCGGCCCCTGCGGAATGGTTTCAAGCGGCGCGGGCGGCGGCACCTTGCGCGCCAACACATTGTTGACCCTGTCGCGCACCAGCGGCGCCATGCGTTTGCGCATGCCCTCCGGCACGAAATTGCGCCAGCCGCGTTGCAGGATTTTCAAAGCCGCCATGAAAAAGCCGTTGCTGTTTTCGCCGTAAAATTCCGGTTAAACGGTCAATAGGGGTCCGCCCGCCTGGCCGCCGCGCCGGTGCTGCGGCCTGCCCGCTTCCTGCGGGGTCATCATCTCGTGAAATCACCGCTGTTTTAGCCCATTGCCGGGGAAACTGAAACCGCTTATTTTGCCTGCTCGAACAGTCATTTGCCCTCCGGAACACGCCGCAAGTCCATGAACGCTTCCCAGGCCGCGCCCATCCCTCCGCCCACGGCACCCGCCGTGCCCGAAGGGCTGTTTGCGCGGCTATGGACGGCGCGGCACTTTACCCTGCATCTTGCGCTCGCCGAATTGCGCGCGCGCTTTCGCCGTTCCTATATCGGCATTTTATGGGCGATGCTGCAGCCGCTTTTGCTCACGCTCGTGATCGCGGTGGTGATGACCGCAATTTTCAAGCAGCCCTTCGCCAGTTTCTCCGTTTATGTCTTTTCCGGCCTTGTGCTGTGGGAATATTTCACGAACGCGATCATGATCGGCGCGGTCGCGCTTGTGAACGCCGAAGGCTATATCAAGCAGGTCAGCCTGCCGGTCGTCATTTACCCGGTAAAGGCGATGGTCTATTGCACTATTTTGTTCGGGCTTGGTTTGTCCGGCTTCGCGCTCTATACGCTGGCGGTAAGCCCGGATCTGTTCAGCCTGTACTGGCTCTATATTGCGCCGCTCACGCTCGCGATGCTGGCGCTGTGCACGCCGCTTGCCATCATCAGCGCTTTTATCAATCTGAAGTTCCGCGATTACCAGCAATCGATCGGGATCGCGCTGCAAATGCTTTGGTACCTTTCGCCCGTTTTCATCATGCGCAACATCTTCGAACATCCGGCGCTGGCGACCTGGACCGCGATCAACCCCATCGCCGCCCTGTGCGATATCATGCGCGCGCCGCTGCTGGAAGGCCGCGCGCCTGATGCGCGCGATTGGATGGTGATTGGCGTTTATGCCGCAATTTTCTGGGCCGCCGCGCTTATCGTCATGGCGCGTGAACGAAAGAAGGTTGTGTTTTACTTCTAGGCTTCAGGCCGCGCTCAGCTTCTTGCCCGTCATTTCCTCGTGATACGCGCCGCACACCGTATCGGGGTCGCCGTCCGCGCGCAGCTTGCCGCCATCGATCCAGATGATGCGGTTGCAGATGCGGCGGATCAGGTTCATATCGTGCGTCACGAACACAACGATGCTGGCGCGGCTGATCAACCCCTGCATGCGTTCCGCCGCGCGCTGCTGGAAAGCGGCATCGCCCGCGCCGAACACTTCGTCGATCAGCAGAATGTTGCCTTCGAGGTAAGTCGATATGGCGAAGGCCAGCCGCACATACATGCCGGCGGAATACATGCGCATCGGCATATCGATGAATTCGCCCAGGCCCGCAAAATCCACGATATCCTTTTCGCGTGCAGCGATATCGTCGGGCGCGCACCCCATTGCAAGGCCGCGATAAAAAATGTTTTCGCGGCCGGTCGATTCCGTCTCGAACCCCAAACCGAAATCGAACAGACTCTGGATCCGCCCGCGCACCTCGATCCGCCCGTCCGCAACCGGGTAAATCCCCGCCATCGCGCGCAAAAGCGTCGATTTGCCCGCGCCGTTGCGGCCGATGATCCCGACCTTTTCGCCAACGCCAATGGAAAGGCTGACGCCGTTCAATGCGGTATGAAACTGTTTTTGCGGGCCCTGCGCGCCGCGATGGCCGAAAAGGCTGAAAAGCCCGGTCTTCAAACTGCCTTTGATGAACGGCCCGACAGGATAGCGCAGCACAACGCCGTCAAGCCTGATCAAAGGTTCGGGCAACGTTGCCTGCGTTTCACGCTTCATCAGTTTGCGCAGCACCATCGCCCGCCCCCGCCTACAGAACCGCGCCGGCGAGCGGCGCTTCGAGCAGCGCGCCAAGCAAAACCCACGCCGCCAGCGCCGCCATCAGAACGGCGGTGCCGCGGTTGATCACGGCGATGGTCTTTTCATCGAAGTGATGCCGCACGCAAGCGATGCCGCCCGAAAGCGTAAACCACCATGCCAGCGAACCGAGCATAATGCCGGCCGTCAACGTGCTGGCATCGGCATGCCCGAGCCTGCCGCCAAGCGCCGTCACCACAGCCATGATCGCGAACACGGTCACGGGGTTGGTGGCGGTCAGCATAAAGCCGCTCAACACAGCCTTCAGCGCGCCCGCCGCGCCGTCTGCGCCCACGGGCGCGTGCGGATGCGCGCGCCATAATTTCCATGTCATGGCGATCAGCACGATCCCGCCCACAATCCGGATCGGTCCCTGATAACCTTCAAGCAGGCTGATGATCGCGGCAATGCCGAAGGCGGCAACCGCACCGAACAGCGTGTCGGCCGCGGCGGCGCCGATCCCCGTCGCAAGACCGCTGAGAATGCCGCTATGCACCGTGCGCCGTATCACCAAAAGCCCGACGGGCCCCACGGGCGCCGCCACCATGACGCCGAGCACGATACCGCGGAACAGAACATCTATCTGGTCGAACACCGTTTATGCCCCGCCATGTTGTGTAACCGCCAGCACGGCATTGAGCCCGCCGAACGCGAATGAATTTTTCAGCGCCGCGCGCAACGGCATCGCGCGCGCTTCGCCCGTAACGATATCGAGCGCGCATTCCGGGTCTGCCGCGGTGAAATGCGCGGTCGGCGGCACGCGCTGCGCCTGCATGGCAAGCGCAAGCGCAACCATTTCGAGCGCGCCCGCCGCGCCCAGCGCATGCCCGAACAGCGATTTATTGGCAGTCACCGCCAGCTGGCCCGTATGCGCGCCGAACACGGCGTTCAGCGCCTTCGTCTCGGTCAAATCGTTGGCGCGCGTGCCGGTGCCGTGCGCATTGATATGGCCTATATCTTCCGCCTTCAGCCCCGCGTCATCGAGCGCGTTTTGCATAGCCCGCGCCATGCCGCCCGCGTCCGGCGTCGTCAGATCGCAGGCATCCGCGCTTTGCCCGAACCCGGCCAGCTCGGCGTAAATTTTTGCGCCGCGCGCTTGCGCGCGTTCAAGCGTTTCCAGCATCAGAATGCCGCAACCTTCGCCCATCACCATGCCCTGCCGGCCTTGCGAAAACGGGCGGCATACATCCGGCGCCATCACGCGCAAGGCTTCCCAGCCCTTCAGCGTGCCGAAGGTCATGCAGGCTTCCGTGCCGCCCGTGACGGCATAATCGACCGCGCCCGAACGCACCATCTGCATGGCGACACCGATCGCGTGCGTAGCCGAAGCGCAGGCGGACGCGACCGTAAAGGCCGGGCCGGTCAGCCCGCGGTCCATGCTGATATGGCTGGCGGCAGCGTTGATCATCAGCCGCGGAATGGTGAAAGGGTGAACGCGGCCGCCCGCGCGGTCGCGCAGCCGGTTATAGGAATCTTCCAGCGTCTGGTGCCCGCCCACGCCCGAACCGATGATGGTGGCGCAGCGCAGCGCCTCGTCCGGCGTCAAGGTCAGCCCGGCATCGTTCATCGCCTGCCGCGCGGCGATTACCGCGAACTGCGAAAAACGGTCCATGAATCCGAGCTTCTTGGAATCGATGATTTTTTCGGGCGCGAAATCTTTTATCACGGCGCCGGGGTAGTTTACCTTGCCGTCCTCGCGCTCGAAATCGATGCGGCCAAGCACGCTTTTGCCGGAAAAAATATTTTCGGCAAAGTCGGGAACGGTTTCGCCCGCAGGGCAAACAACGCCAAGGCCGGTGATGACGACGCGCGGAACCGGTTTCATGATGTGGGGTTCATGTCTGGCGGCGGGCTTAGGAAGCCGCTCCGGCCTGTTTCGCGCCGCCCTGCTTGATCGCGATCTGCTGTTCAACCAGCTTCACGACCTGCCCGAGCGTCTCGAATTCCTTGTTCTCGGCATTGGCGTTGAACGGCAACTGGACCGCATATTTGTCCTCGAGCGCGAACACGATCTCGACCACATCAAGCGAGCTGATATTAAGGTCCGTCAGCTTGGCGGCGGGATCGAGCTTGTCCCGCTCGACCATGGCCTTGTCGGCAATGATGTCCAGAATCTCGTTGGTCAGGCTGTTTTCCGTCATAGGCAATTCTCCGGGCACGCTTTTGTTTTCCTTGCTAAATAACCTTCAGCCATTGTCGCGGCTTTGTTCCAGCCGTGCAAGTTTTTGCGCCAGTTCTTTAACATCCGCGAACAGCATCTTCAACCTGTTGATATGCATAATATTTTCATAGACCCGGGTGCGCGCCATCGCGGGCAATCCGGCCACGATGCTTTTGGCCGGCACGGTGCTGCCCACGCCCGAAAAGGCCTGCACGACCGCATCGTCGCCGATCCGCAGGTGATCGCCCACCCCGGCGCTGCCGCCAAGCACAACCCGGTTGCCAAGCACGGCGCTGCCCGCAATTCCGGCGCGGCCGCAGATCAGGCAATCTTCGCCGATCTGCACATTATGGCCGATCTGGACCTGGTTATCGATTTTGGTGCCGCGGCCGATGCGGGTCGGCGCCACGGTGCCGCGGTCGATGCTGGTGCAAGCGCCGATCTCGACATCGTCGCCCACGATCACGTTACCGAGGCTGGCGATCCGCACCAGGCCCTGATGGTTGGTCGCCTTCACCTCGCCGCTCGCCTTGGCGCTTTCGACGCTGCCCGCCTCGGGCGTCACGAAGCTGAAACCGTCCGCGCCGATCACGGCGTTGTAATGAATGATGCAGCGCGCGCCGATCGAAACATTCTCACCGATCCGCACGCCCGCGCGCACAAGCGTATCGGCGCCGATCTGCGCGCCCGCTTCTACCGTCACATGCGCATGCAAAACGGCGCGGTCGCCGATCTGCGCGCCGCTCGCTACATAGCAATGGGCGCCCACCGAAGCCTGCGCACCAAGTTGCACGCCGTCTTCCACCGTCGCGGTCGGGTGCACACCGGGCGCGCCCGGTGTGGGCGCGGCGAACAGGCCGGTTAGCTGTGCCATAGCAAGGCGCGGACGGCGCACGACCACGCAGGCCGCAAATTCACCCGCCACCGCCGCAACATCTTCGCCCAAAGCTTCTTCGCCAAGCACGACGGCATCGCACCCTTTTTCGCGCGCAAGCGGCACAAGCTTCTTGTCCATCGCCAGCGCAAGGTCGCCCGCCGCGCGCCAGTCGGAAGGATGCGTGATGCGGCTGATCGCGCGCGCGCCATCACCCACCAGCCTGCCGCCCGTGGCGGCGGCGATTTCCTGCATGGTATGGGTGCGCGGCATGGCTTGGGCTCCTTCTGCCCCTGGAATGTTTCTGCCCCCATAGATAGGCCAGCGCGCGCGGGCTGAAAAGGGCGTGGTGGCGCCGTGAAATAATTGGTAACAATAGCTGCATGCGCGCCGCCCCTGCATCGCTTTTTCCGCCATTGTTTTTACGGCCCGGTTTGATGGCGGCCTTGATGCTGTGCGCGCTTGCCTGCCTGCCCGGCACGGCGGCGGCCGGGGCCAAGAACGGCATGCCTTCGCTTTTGCAGCCCGAAGATGTGTGGGCGATCCGCGCGGTGCCGACGGGCGATGACAGCAGCGGCGGCTACTGCCTGCTCGATCAGCCTTATGAGAACGGTTTCCGGCTGCATTTCGCCCTGCTCGATGAAGGGCCGAAGGACGCTGCGGCAACCGACGATACGCCGGAAGCCGGGCATCTCAGCCTCGGGCTCGTGGTGCCGCGCGCGGGCTTCGGAAGCGGCGACACACACGATCTTATCTTGCAAATCGATAGCGCGTTGCAACGCCCGGTGCGGGCGGTGGCCAAAACCGGCGATCTGCTGGTCGCCGATATCGGCCGCGACCGCGATTTCATTTATGCGCTGCGTCACGGCATGCAGTTGATCGCCATCGGCCGCATCGATCATACCAGCTACGCGCTGCCGAACCTCGATGACGCTTTCACGCATCTGGCCGCCTGCGCGGCCGATTTACGCGCAAAGGCACAAGACCGCGCGCGTGCCGCGCACATGCTGGTGCCCGAAGCGTGGCCCGAAAGCCTTGGCGCGCTTTTGCGCGCGGCGGGGCTGACGGGCGCGGTGCCGGTCGCGCTCGGCGATGTTCCGCCCGATCTGCGCCCGGCCGATTATGTATGGCGGCACGGCAATGTGCTTGGCGGCGTGCGCGAAACACAAGCGCCGGATGGCGCTTCGCTCGAAGGCATGGTCAAGTTTTATGCCGATGCGTTCCGGGAAAAATGCCAGGGCAAGTTCACGGCGCGTGAAGGCACGGCGCTGGGCGCCGGCATGGCGCACATGATGCCGGGCACGATTGCGTGCGAGCTGACGGACACAAGCATCTTCGCCGCACTTATATATGTGCTAAGCCGCGACGGGGTTTTCACGCTCTACCTCAATCAGGGCGAAGCGGCCGCGGCGGCGCAGGCGACCGCCGATCGCGACGCCATCATGCGCACGCTGCGCGGCTTCTATGCTGATGCCGCCAAGCCGGGCACACCGGTGGCGGCCAAAAAACCGTAAAACTTTCCGCGCCGCAACAAGCCGGGGCAGGGCGCGGCCTATAAAAACCATCAAAAAAACAGAAAATGAAGATTGTTTTTTACCATGCCCGCGCGCTTGCCCAGCAAATACAACGTTGCATCCGGCGCAATGGTTAAGATTACCAAAGCATTTTATAAAATCTTAAAACAAATCAGCTAGCTTTTGATTATTACGAATCAGTGCATATTGGCACCCCGTGCGGGGAACGGATATTCCATATGGTTATGAAAGGCCTCGGCGCAATGCACATTACCCACCCGCACTATACGTTTGGCGCCAGCATCGATGCTTCTCTTTTGCATTACGATCCTCTGACCGGTCTGCCCGACAGGCGCGGTCTTTCCGATATTGTCGGCGCGGCAAGCGAACAGGCCGCCAAATATCCGCAAGGCGGCGCTTATTTTGTGGCCGGAATCGATCACATGCAGCGCATCAACCGCACATACGGGCTTGAAGCCGGGCACGATGTTTTGCGCCATGTCGCGCTTTTGCTTGCCACCTATTTCGATGATCGCGCCCACATCTGCTGGCTGGGCGGCGATACCTTTGGCATCGTCGTGCCCGATCTGGGCGTGAAGACCATGGCCGAAACCGCCGAAGCGGTGCTTGAGATGTTCCGCACGGCGCGCGCCCCCGCGCCGCTCGAAGGGCCGGTTCTGGTTTCGCTCGGCGGCATCGTCATGCCTTCCATTTTTCCGCTGGTCAGCGATATCGTGCACGGCGCCGAAAGCGCGATGCAAAAAGCCAAGGATAGCGGCCGCAATTGCTTCGCCAGCTGCCGCGAAACCATGCGCGAAGCGGCGCCGGACGCCAACGAAATTGCCGCGCTCGTGCGCACCGCCATTGCCGACAACAAGATCCAGCTTGCATGGCAGCCGATCGTGGAATCCTCGACCGGCGAAGTTCTGTTCTACGAAGCGCTCGCGCGCCTGTCGGATGAAGCGGGCCGCCCGCTTTCCGCCGCCGCCTTTATCCCGGTGGTCGAACAGCTCGGCCTTTCCTACGCCTTCGATTGCAAGGTGCTGGCGCTGGCCGTGGAAGAATTGAAGCAGCACCCGTCGCTGCAGCTCTCGATCAATGTTTCGGGCTACACCGCCGCGCAGCCCGGCTGGTCGGGCGAAGTGCAAACCGCGATGGCCGGTCGCCGCGATATTTCCGAACGCCTGATCATCGAAATCACCGAAACTGCCGATGTTATTGATTTCGAGCACACGACAAATTTCATCGCCGCCAACCAGGCGATGGGCGGGCGCACCGCGCTCGATGATTTCGGTGCGGGCTTCACCTCGATCAAGCAACTACGCACGCTGCCGGTACAGATCATGAAGCTCGATCGCGCGCTGGTGACCGATCTGCTCGATCATCACGAACAACAGGTCGTGATCCGCTCCCTCGTCGCGCTCGCGCGCGGGCTTGGCCTTCGCATCGTTGCCGAAGGCGTCGAAGACCAGGATGTCGCCGATTGGCTGAGCGCGCATCATGTCGATTACCAGCAGGGCTATCATCATGGCCGCCCGCAAATGAACCGCCCGTGGGCCATGGCGGCCTGAAGAAGGCCACAGGCCGCGCAAACAAAACAACGGCCTGAAACCGCGCCTCGTTTTTTCCCGAATTTTCTAGATTTTCAACAACGTCCGGTCAGGACTTGTTGTCGATATCGTGCAGCTTCTGCGCCATCTCGTTCAGCCTGCGCTGCATTTCCTCGAGCTGCGATTCGCTTTCGCCGCCGCCCGCGCCCGGCGGCGCGCTGGCCGCGGGTTTGCCCGGCGCAACGCCGCCGATGTTGAAGGGCATGAACACCTGCATCGCCTTTTCGATCATGGCCATGTTCTGCTTGCCCATTTCCTCGAGCGTGGTAAGCGGGAACACGCCGCCGAAGGCGTTCTTGAAATAATCCTGCATCGGTCCCTGATTGGCGGAAAGCTGACCCATGCTCTGTTCGAGATATTTCGGCACCAGCCACTGCATGTTGTTGCCGTAAAAACCGATCAACTGGCGCAAAAAGCTGATCGGCAAAAGATTCTGCCCGCTCTTGCTTTCTTCTTCGACGATGATCTGCGTCAAAACCGAACGCGTGATGTCGTCGCCGCTCTTGGCGTCGTACACGCTGAATTCCACGCCGTCCTTCACCATCTGGCACAGGTGATCGAGCGTCACATAGCTGCTGGTTGCGGTGTTATAGAGCCGCCGGTTGGCATACTTCTTGATCGTCACGGCCTCGGCGGCGGGCTGCTTGGATGTTTCGGGCTCGTTCATCGATATTTCCTGGAGGATGCTTCGCAAAGGGCCGGGATTGCCGCGCGAGGCCGATTTTGCAGCCCCCGCCGCCAAAAAACAAGGCCTATTATCCCCGCCCGGGCGCGGGCCGCGGCGGCACGTGACTCCGCCCGCGCAGCCGCGTTATAGTGCCGTCATGGCAAAGGAACCGGATTGGACCCCCGAAGGCATCGCCCGCTCCGTCATGGATTTGTGGCAAGAACATCTGACGGCCTATGCCGACGACACGCGTATGCGCGACGACCTGACCCGCATGACCGAACCCTTCGCGCAGCTGTTTGCGGTCTGGTCCACCATGATGCAGGATCAAGCCCATGACCCAGCCCGCAAACCCGGCCCGAACGCCGCCCCGCGCGGCGCAACCGCGCAACGGCCCGCGCCCGCTGCCGCAACATCTGCTGACGGCGGGAATGCTATGGATGAACTGGCCACTCGCCTGGGCGCACTTGAAGAACGGCTCGCCGGGCTCGAACACAAGCTCGAACGCCGCCGCAAGCCCCGCAAGCCTGCCGGTTCCGCCTGCGCTGCACGCGGCGGCAAACAAACTTCCTGAAGCGGAAATTCTGGCGGCGCTGCAAGCCGAGGCTTGCGCACGCTACGGCAAATTTCTTTCCGGCATCAAAGCCTATCATCGCCACGCGGCGCGGCGCAATCTGCCGGAAATGCCGGTGCTTTGGCAGCAAGGCACGACGCGCCTGCTTGATTACGCGCCCGCGCTTGATGCGCGCGCGCCGCAGCTCGTTGTCATCCCTTCGCTGATCAACCGCTATCATGTGCTCGATCTCGCGCCCGCCCGTTCCATGCTGCGCTGGCTCGCGGCGCTAGGCATACGCCCGCTGGTCGTGGATTGGGACGAGCCGGGCGAAACCGAGCGCGGCTTCGGCGCCGACGGCTACATCCACCGGCTCGCGCATATGCTCGATTGGCTGACCGAACAGCGCACGCGCGTGCATCTGCTCGGTTACTGTCTCGGCGGCACGCTGGCGGCGGCACTGGCGCACGTGCGGCCGGGGCTGGTGCGCAGCCTGATCGCGCTTGCCGCGCCGTGGGATTTTCATGCGGGCGGCGGCCATATCGCGCCGCGCGCGCGGCAGCTTACCGATATGCTGCAACCGTTTTTCGCGCAAGGCACGGGCGGCGTCTTCCCGGTCGAAGCGCTGCAAGCGCTGCTGACGGGTTTCCAGCCCGCGCAGGTGATCGAAAAATTCATGCAGTTCCCGGCGCTCGCGCCCGCCGATCAACACCACTTCGTGCTGGTGGAAGATTGGCTCAATGACGGCGTGCCGCTTTCCGCGCCCTTTGCGCGCGACCTGTTCGAAAAATTCTATGCCGAAAACCGTCCCGGCACGGGCACGTGGCGCGCGCTCGGCCGCGTTATTGACCCGGCCGCCATCGCCGCGCCCGCGCTCGTAGTTGTGCCGGCGCAGGATCGCATCGTGCCGCCCGGCTCGGCCCGCGCGCTGGCGGCAAAAATGCCGAACGCTACGTTATGCGAACCGCAGCTCGGCCATGTCGGCATGGTTGTGGGGCGCGAAGCCGGAACGCAGGTTTGGCGCAGGCTGGCCGATTGGGTATTATCGCCGCATGACAAGCAGGCGTGAAAGTGAGGGCGTTATGACCGCATCTGAAAATTTCCCTGTTCCCGCAGAATTTGCAAGGCACGCGCATATCGACGCCGCACGCTACAAGGAAATGTACGATCGTTCGGTGCGCGAGCCGGACGCGTTCTGGCGCGAACAGGCCGCGCGCCTGACATGGATAAAACCTTTCACGCGCGTGAAAAACGCCGGTTTCGAAGGCGACGTGCAAATCAAATGGTTCGAAGACGGCGCGCTGAATGTCGCCGCCAACTGTATCGACCGGCATTTGCCGGCACGGGCGAAGCAAACCGCGATCATATGGGAAGGCGACGACCCGGCCGAAAGCAGGCACATCACCTACGGCGAATTGCACGAACAGGTCTGCCGCTTTGCCAATGTGCTGAAGGCGCGCGGCGTGCAAAAGGGCGACCGCGTCACGATCTATATGCCGATGATCCCCGAAGCGGCCTATGCCATGCTGGCCTGCGCACGCATCGGCGCGATCCATTCCGTGGTGTTCGGCGGCTTTTCCCCGCAAAGCCTGGCGGGGCGCATCATCGATTGCCAATCCACCTGCATCGTCACGGCGGACGAAGGTGTGCGCGGCGGCAAAACGATCCCGCTGAAAGCCAACACCGATGCCGCGCTGCAAGATTGCCCCGATGTTAAAACCGTCATCACCGTGCGCCGTACCGGCGGCAAGGTCGGCATGCATCCGCCGCGCGATGTCTGGTACCACGAAGAAGCCGCGAAGGTTCCCGCCGCTTGCCCGGCCGAAGCGATGGGCGCGGAAGACCCGCTTTTTATTCTCTATACCTCCGGCTCCACCGGCAAACCGAAGGGTGTGCTGCATACATCCGGCGGCTACCTGCTTTATGCCGCGCTGACCCACGAAACGGTGTTCGATTACCATGACGGCGATATTTACTGGTGCACTGCCGATGTCGGCTGGGTCACGGGGCACAGCTATATCGTCTATGGCCCGCTCGCCAACGGCGCCACCACGCTGATGTTCGAAGGCGTGCCGAACTATCCCGACAGTTCCCGTTTCTGGCAGGTGGTCGATAAACATAAGGTCAACATCTTCTACACCGCGCCCACCGCCATCCGCGCGCTGATGCGCGAAGGCGACGGGCCTGTGCAAAAAACATCGCGCCAATCCCTGCGCGTGCTCGCATCCGTGGGCGAACCGATCAACCCCGAAGCGTGGCTGTGGTATCACCGCGTGGTCGGCAATGGCCGCTGCCCTGTGATCGACACCTGGTGGCAAACCGAAACCGGCGGCCATATGATTGCGCCGCTTCCGGGCGCGCATACGCTCAAGCCCGGTTCGGCCGCGCTGCCTTTCTTCGGCGTCGTCCCCGTCATCGTCGATAGCGAAGGCAAGGAGCTGCAAGGCGCGTGCGAAGGCAATTTGTGCATCGCCGCCAGCTGGCCGGGGCAAATGCGCAGCGTGTATGGCGACCATGAAAGGTTCGTCAAAACCTACTTTTCGTCCTTCGCGGGCAAATATTTCACCGGCGACGGCTGCCGGCGCGACGAAGACGGCTATTACTGGATCACGGGGCGCGTCGATGATGTGATCAACGTGTCGGGCCACCGGCTCGGCACCGCCGAGATCGAAAGCGCGCTGGTTGCACACCGCGCGGTGGCGGAAGCCGCCGTGATCGGCTTTCCGCACGATATCAAGGGGCAGGGCATTTATGCCTTCGTCACGCTCAATGCGGGCGTGGAGGCAAACGACGCGCTGCGAAAGGAATTGGCGCAGTGGGTGCGCAAGGAAATCGGCCCGATCGCGACGCCGGATGTGATCCAGTGGGCGCCCGGGTTACCGAAAACCCGTTCGGGCAAAATCATGCGCCGTATTTTGCGCAAGATCGCGGCGGGGGAAGAAGACCGGATCGGCGACACATCCACGCTGGCCGATCCGGCCGTGATGGATGATTTGGTAAGGAACCGGCCTTAAAGAATCAGCTTTGGCGCAGACCCGGAGCTATGCGCAAAGAAAGTTATTCCGCGCACCATGCCCTGTGGCTGCTGGCTGGTTCCGCCGCCCGAACCGCCGCTTGTGCCGTCGCCTTGCTGTTTGTCGCCGCCCGAAGGATGTCCGCCGGGTTGGCTTTCTAAACGCGGGGTAATTCTCATGTTGCTTTCATCCTTTCTGTAAACGCATAAATAAAATCATTTTCAATGAGCAAGCACCATAATGGCGTCTGCGCGATAGAGTCAATGTTTACAACCGGCCTCGCATAACCCCGCCTGTTAACCGGTGACCTCCCCCTTCCCGGCACCGCCTGACCCGGTCCTGGCGGATGATTGGGTTAAAGGCCGCGCGCGCTAAAAATGCGGGCCGTCATAGGATTTATGCCATTGCGGGGCTGTGTTCGCTTTCGGCGTTCCGCGCGGCGCCGCAGGCGGCGGCGTGAAGACAATCATGCGCTGTAAATTGACATACTGCACAACGCGGAACATCAGCGCGCAGGGCGTATGCGGGAAACGCGTGACAAAATGTTCCAGCGAATCCCGGAACGGGCGGCCATCGCCGATATTCTGATGCGGAAAAACAACGATGCCGGGCGTGCGGCCGATTGCCATGCGGTGCGACTTCGCAAAATCGTTGTCCTGCGTCACGATGACATCGCCTTGCTGCGCGGCGAAATCGAAAATAACCTCGTCCGATGCGCTGGCAAGCCCGATATCGGCAACATGCCGGGCGGTAAAGCCGGCATTTTCCAGAACGCGCCTGGTCCAATGGCTGACATTGTTATCGAGCAGAAGGCGCGGCCGCGCCAAGCGTTCCCCTGAAGCGGGCTGCACGCGCGGCTCCAGAACCGGGGCCGGGGCAGCCTTCGCATGCATTCTTTCCAGCTCGCGAATTCTTCTCGGAGATAATTTCGTTACATAAACCATGCCGGTGCCGTCTTTCCGGTTATGCCGGTTGCACCCGCTTTATCTAACAAACATCGCTCCGTCTGTCGCGCTGAAATGCGCGCGCGCGCAGAAAACATCCCGCCTTTCAGGAACGAAATGCCATCAATGCCCGCCTTACATTTATGCCAACACCGCCCACGTCCGTACGTACTGCTGCGCCCAAAGGCAAAGGAAGCTGGTCGGGGTCAGCAGGCGGCGCAGGATCGGGGAGCGGTAGCGGCAATTGCTCTTCTGCGTAAACGGGGTGCGCCGTCATTGCATGTTGTGACGCGGAAAAATCTAATAAACCCGCCATGGCACTCTCCTTACGGTTTCTTTTGTTGATAAATAATCAGGAAACACGACTCGAAGACGGAATAAGCCTATGCCTGCAGGCTGGCACCGTAAATAGAAGAGCGGCACTTTTTTTGCGCCGCGAAATTTTTTCTTTGGTTAATACGAAGACTTTATAAAAAAGGCCGGTGGGCACAAGCCCACCGGCCGATTCCGGATGTTTTTATGACGTCAGCACCGCGGCTCTCTTCTTGTGATGCCGGCGCAGCGGGCGCTGAGGTTGTGGTGACCAGCAAAAACGGGCCCAATGGACTGCAAGGCACGCTGACCAAACTGACTTAGTGAAAAAACCATCTCGATCGCTGTTTTCATGGCTCACTCCGTGCAAAATAAATATTGGGCAATAAATTGACAAAAAGGAGGATATGGCGGGTTTTGCGTGTATGTCAACATTATTTCGTTGAAACATGAGTTCATATAATTAAATTATATTATAGTTAAAATAGTGAAATTTTATTTCAGATATGCGCATTTCTATCTGAAATGAAAAGCATTTTTCCGACGCTTTTCAGCCGGCTTCAGAGATGACGCTGTTGCTGCCGCCCCGCGCGCCCCACGGTCCGGCAGGCGGCAGATCCCGCCCGCCAAGCTGCACCAGAACGCGGATGCGGTCTTCAATCGGCGGATGGGTCGCGAACAGCGAAAACATCTTCATCGCGGGCGGCGGGTTTTCGATAAACATCTGCTGCACATCCGGCGGCGCGCCCGGCACTTTTGGGTTGCCGGAAATTTTGCGCAGCGCGGCGATCATCGCATCCGGATTCTTCGTCAATTGCACCGCGCCCGCATCCGCCAGATATTCGCGCCTGCGGCTCACGGCAAAACGCAGCATCAGCGCCATGGCGTAACCGAGCGCGAGCAGAATGGCGGCAATCAGCAAAATCATCGCCGCGCCGCCGCCCTTCTTGCCGCCGCCGCTGTTCCGGCTGCTTACGCTGCCCGCATGCGCGGTGAAACGCATGCTGCGCCAGCTCATTTCCGCCAGAAAGGAAATCATGCCCACGAACACGATGGTGATGACCAGAAGCCGCACATCGCGGTTGATGATATGCGTCAGCTCGTGCGCCAGCACTGCCTCCAGCTCGGCATCGTTTAGTGTGTCAACGAGCCCGCGCGTAACCGTGACGCTGAAGCTTCCCTCGCTCAGCCCGGCGGCATAGGCATTCAGCGCGTCCGTTTCAATCATGTAAAGCCGGGGCATCGCCATTCCGCGGCTTATGCACAGATTTTCAAGCAGGTTGTAAAGCCGGGGCTGTTCGCGCCGCTCGACATCGCGCGCGCCGGTGGCCGAAGCGATCATTGCGCCGTGGAACAGATAGCCGATCACGCTCCAGAACGCCGCAAGTGCAAACACCCAAGGCAAGGCGACGCGCGCGATATCGCGCGCGAAAACCCCGGGCTTCACGGGCTTGGCGTTAATCACAAGGTCGCCGATCTGCTGCACGGGCACAAAACCTGCGCGCACACCCGGGGTATCTTCATAGGCCAGCACATGCCCGCCCGCGAAAGCGATCCCCCACACAAGCAGCAAAAGCAGAAGCGGAAAAGCGACAAGCAAAAGCGCGCTCATCGCGTTGTTGTTCCAGCGCCAGCTCGCAAGCCCGAGCGTAGCGGCAGGGTCCGGCGCCCGTTGCATGCGGCGCGCGGGGCTAGAATTTCACCTGCGGCGCGGCCGAGGCCGCTTCTTTTTCGGCGCCCTGCAGCTCGAACATGCCCTCGCCGCGGAAACCAAGCGGCCCCGCCAGCAAAACCGCGGGGAACTGTTCGATCGATATGTTGTATTCCGCCACCGCGTTGTTGAAGAAGCGGCGCGCCGCCGCGATCTTGTTTTCAAGGTCGGAAAGCTCGTTCTGCAATTGCTTGAAATTTTCGCTCGCCTTCAGCTGCGGGTAGTTTTCCGCAACCGCCATCAGCTGCATCAGCGCGCCCGAAAGCGCGGCTTCCGCGCCCGCGCGCTCGGCCATGCTGCCGCCGCGCATGGCGGAGGCGCGCGCCTGCGTCACCGCCTCGAACACCTTGCTTTCATGCGCGCCGTAACCCTTTACGGTTTCAACCAGGTTGGGCACCAGATCGTGCCGCTGCTTCAGCTGCACATCGATATCGGCAAAGGCGTTCCTGAAATTCTGGCGCAGCGCCACGAGCCGGTTGTAAAGCACGATCGCCAGAACGCCCGCAACAGCCAGCCCGCCCAAAATCCATTCCATTGTTTCCTCCGTTGTCAGATCAGAAATCCACGCATTTGCCCCGGCGCTCCCAGTCGCCATAGCGGGTCGGCTCCGGGCCCGGCGGGCCGCCCTGTTCGGTCGCGGGCGGCAAGGGCGCGGGTTTGGCTTTTTTTACGGGCTGCGCTTGCGCGGGCGGTTTTTGCTGTGCGGGCTGCGTCATGGCTTCATCCTAGCAAAGCGGGGCCGGCGCGCCAGCAAAAACCGTTTGTTGCCGGGCCGCGGATTCCCTGATAAATCATAGCTATGCAGCAAAAAACCCGTATCGCCCCCTCCATTCTTTCGGCCGACTTTTCGAAGCTGGGCGAAGAAGTGCGGGCGGTGGACGCGGCGGGCGCCGATTACATCCATATCGATGTGATGGACGGGCATTTCGTGCCCAACCTCACGATCGGCCCTTCGGTGGTCAAGGCGCTGCGCCCGCACAGCAAAAAACCGTTCGATGTGCATTTGATGATTACGCCGGTCGATCTGCTGATCCCGGCCTTTGCCGAGGCGGGCGCCGATATCATCACCGTGCATCCGGAAGCCGGGCCGCATTTGCACCGCACGCTGCAACTGATCAAGCAGCACAACAAGCGCGCGGGCGTGGCGCTGAACCCGGCAACGCCGATCGCGGCGGTCGAACAGGTTCTGGGCGATATCGATCTCGTGCTGGTCATGAGCGTCAACCCGGGCTTCGGCGGGCAAGCCTTCATCGCCTCGCAGATCGAAAAAATCCGCGCGCTGCGCAAAATGATCGATCAGCTCGAAAAGCCCGTGGATCTCGAAGTTGATGGCGGTATCGATCCTGACACGGTCGAGGAAGTCACGCTCGCGGGCGCCGATGTGCTGGTCGCGGGCACCGCCACCTTCCGCGGTGGGCCCGCAAAATACGCCGAAAATATCGCCCGCCTGCGCGGCGCAGCCGTCGCCTGAAACGGGCGACCCCCCCGCCATGGCCGCCATTCCCAAATTCACAGATGTTTTGCCGGCGCCCGGCTTCGCCGGTCGCGCAAGCGCTGCGCTGCGCGAACGCGCCGCCGCGCTGGCATGGCACAACCCGCTCTATCGCTGGTCGCTGCAAGGCCCGTCGCCGCAGCAGATCACCATTGTGCCGCCCGATACTTGGCCCGGCGATGCCGCGCGCGGGCTGCTGATCGCCCAGCAAGGCCCTGTTGCCGCTGGCCTGCGCGGCACGGCGCTGCACGGGTTCGATTGGCTGCGCGATCTGCGCGCGGCGGGCGGCGAAGGCGCGCGCGCCTGCGCGCGCACGCTGATCGACGGCTGGATCGCATCCGCCGGTAGCTGGCGGCGCGAAGCGATGGAAGCCGAGGTGACGGGCGCGCGGCTCGCATCCTGGATAAGTTTCCACGATTTCTACGCGGCCGGGGCCGAACGCGCTTTTCTGGCCCGCGTCTATGAAGCGGCGGGGCAGCAGCTGCGTCACCTGCAGCGCATCACGCCGGGGCGCCTGCACGGCATCGCGGCACTCGGCGCGGCACGGGGCATGCTGGCGGCGGCGCTCAACATGCCGCGCTGTGACCGCACGCTCGCGGCGGCGCTTGACTGGATCATGCGCGAAATTACCGGTTTTGTTGCCCCGGATGGCGGCGTGGCGGCGCGCTGCCCCGAACAATTGCTCGCGGCGCTGCGGTTGCTGATCGATGTGCGCGGCGCGCTAACGGCCGCACAAATCACGCCGCCGAACGATCTGCAGCTCGCGATCCAGCGCATGGTCCCGGCACTGCGTTTGTTGCGCCACGGCGATGGCGGCCTTGCGCTGTTCCATGGCGGGCAGGAAGGCGCCGAACTTGTGATCGATAGCGTGATCACGCAAAGCGAGGTGCGCGCCCGGGCCGCGCGCAGCCTGCCGCAAACGGGGTATGAACGCGTGGCCGCCGGGCGCAGCCTGCTGATCATGGATACGGGCGCGCCGCCCGCCGCCGGTAATGCGCACGCCGCGCCGCTGTCGTTTGAATTCAGCGTCGGCAAGCAACGCGTGGTCGTTAATTGCGGCGGCGCGCCGCAAGCCCCCGAAGCATGGTGCAAGGCGCTTTCCTGCGCCGCCGCGCATACGGCGCTTACCGTGAACGGCGTTGACCCCGATTGGGCGCGCGTATCCGCGCAACGCTACGAACAAGACGGAATGCATTACATCGAAACCGTGCATGACGGGTATGACGCGCGCTTCGGCCTCATGCACCACCGCACGCTCGCGCTTTCCGCCGACGGCGAGCTTTTGCAGGCGCGCGAGCTTCTGCGCCGCGCCGAAGGGCGCGCCGCGCGCGGCTTCGCGGCGTGCGATTTCACGCTGCGCCTGCATCTGCACCCCGATGTCCAGGCATCGGCGGCGCAAGGCGGGCAAACGGTTTTGCTGCGGCTCGATGGCGGGCAGGGCTGGCGCTTCCGCGTGGCGGAAGGCAGCTGCGCGATCGAGGAAAGCGTCTATGGCGGCCGCCCCGGCACGCCGCCCGCCAACCTGCAGCGCAGCAAGCAGATCGTTGTGCATGGCCGCACCGGCAACAGCGCCGGCGGCAACGATGAAACCGAACTTTGCTGGCAGCTGCAGCGCGAAGGGCGTTAGCAATAATCTTTTGTTTTTTTCACGAGCCCGGCGGAATTAGGGCAAGATTTCGCCACATTGGGCGCGCCAAATGGCATTTCAGCGCGTGAGAGCGAAAAATCGCCTCCCCGCCGCGCTGGAACCTTCGATCCAGGAGATCGCAATGAAGACCAAGACCGTCATCACGGCAGCCGCCGTGGCGCTTACCCTTGTCATGCCTGCCGCCGGCTACGCAGCCACGCAGGCAACAACGCCGCAACCCGCGTCCTATGGCGCGGCCATGCAGCAAAAGGCGCCCGAAAAGCATGCGTCGCTCGAAAAAACGACAACGCAAAAAAACCATCACAGAAAGAAGCACAAAACGCCCGCAGGCGCCGAAAAGAAATCCGGCGATACCGCAACGGACTGGAGCGATACGGGCAGCGACAGCGGCGTAAAAGCGCCCCGGTAGCTTTTGCCGGAAAACAAGGAAAGGGCGGCGGGAATGCCGCCCTTTTTTTGGGCATTTTTCAGCGTTGTCTTGCCTTCCGGGCCAAACCGGCTTATCCGTTGGGCCTCGTTTTCGCAAGATGTGCAGGATGTTTTCCCGTGACCGACGCTATCAAGATTGCCCGCGCGCTAATTTCCGTTTCCGATAAAACCGGCCTGCCCGGGCTTGGCAAAAAGCTGGCGGCGATGGGCGTCGAAATTCTCTCCACCGGCGGTTCGGCCAAGGCGCTGCGCGAAGCGGGCGTCAGGGTAACCGAGGTTTCCGACTATACCGGCTTCCCCGAAATGATGGACGGGCGCGTCAAGACGCTGCACCCGAAAATCCACGGCGGCATTTTGCAGCGGCGCGATATCGCGGGCCATGCCGAAGCCGCGCAAAAGCACGGCATTCCGCCGATCGATCTTGTCGTCATCAACCTCTATCCCTTTGCCGCCACGGTGGCCAAGGGCGCAACGTTCGACGATTGCATCGAAAATATCGATATCGGCGGCCCGGCCATGGTGCGCGCCGCCGCCAAGAACCACGATTTTGTCGCCATCGTCACCGACCCGGCGCAGTACGCCGATGTGCTGGGTGAAATGGAAGCGCGCGGGGGCGCAACCACGCTTGCCCTGCGCCGCAAACTGGCGCAGGCCGCCTATGCGCATACCGGCAGTTATGACGCAATGATCGCGAGCTGGTTCGCCCGGCAGCTGAATGACGCCTACCCGCAAACACTTACCCTTGCCGCCGCGCGCAAGCAGGCGCTGCGTTACGGCGAAAACCCGCACCAAAGCGCGGCTTTCTACACCACATGCGATACGCGCCAAGGCCTTGCCACCGCCACGCAAATCCAGGGCAAGGAGCTTTCCTATAACAACCTGAACGATACCGACGCGGCCTTCGAACTGGTGTCCGAATTTTCGCAAACCCCGGCGGTCGCCATCATCAAGCATGCAAACCCTTGCGGCGTCGCGCTTGGGGAAACGCTCGCTTCCGCCTACGGCCGCGCGCTGGCCTGCGATTCCGTCAGCGCCTTCGGCGGCATCATCGCCTGCAACCGCACGCTCGACGGCGCGGCGGCAGCGGCAATGGCCGAGATTTTCACCGAAGTGATCATCGCGCCCGATGCCGACGAGGAAGCGAAGAAAATCCTCGCGGCCAAGAAAAACCTGCGCCTGCTGCTCACCGGCGGCATGCCGGATGCCGGCGCGGACGGACAAACCGTGAAATCCATCGCCGGCGGTTTGCTGGTGCAATCGCGCGACAATATCGCGCTCGATCGCGCGGCGCTGAAATGCGTCACCAGAAAACAACCGGGCGCGCAGCAGATGCGCGATCTGGTGTTCGCCTTCACCGTCGCCAAGCATGTGAAATCCAACACCATCGTTTACGCCAAGGATGGCGCCACGGTGGGCATCGGCGCCGGGCAAATGAGCCGGGTCGATGCCGCCCGCATCGCCGCGCGCAAGGCCGAGGATATGGCCCGCGCAGCAGGGCTGCCCGAGCCGCCGACGCGCGGCTGCGTTGCGGCATCCGATGCCTTCTTCCCCTTCGCCGACGGCCTGCTTTCAACCATCGAAGCGGGCGCGACGGCCGTGATCCAGCCCGGCGGCAGCGTGCGCGATAACGAAGTGATCGAGGCGGCCGACAAGGCGGGCATCGCCATGCTGTTTACCGGCATGCGGCATTTCCGGCACTGATTACCGCGTAAACCAGATCAGCGAAAGCGCGGCCACCACCATCACCGCGCCCGCAAGCGGGCTGGCATTATCGGGCACGCCGCGCGCGCGGTTGTAAATCATCAGCCAAAGCGGAACCATAATAGTGATCACGCCCGGATAGGCCGGATTGGGCGCGAGCACGAGCGCGGCGGTGCACAGCACCAGCGCGGCAGCGCCGAGCGTGCCGATGATCAACCCGTTCACAAGCAGCTTCTTCGTCATCAGCGCGCGCATGCCTTTGCCGCGCCGCGCCAGAATGCCCGCCAGCACGAAAATCGCCAGCAGATACGTCAAAAACGCATAAGCGATGCCGGTGCCGATCATCGGATAGGAAGGGTCAAACACATATTTATAAAGCGCATCGAGCGCGCCATAGATAAGCCCTGCGGGCAGCACGACAAGGAAATGCCGCCAGCCCGCATCGTTGCGGCGAATGAATTGCACGGCAAAGCCGGCGAAAAACAGCGCGCCCAGAACGCCGGTCATCCGCCCGGTATCGCTTAGCAGCGCCTCCATGCTTTCCGGACGCAGCAGGCCGTACGACAAAAAGGCGGTGAACACCGCAACCGGCATATACATGCTGGTAACGCGGCCCGATTGCCGCGCCGCGAGATCAAGCAGGGCGGGCACCGTCAGCGTGCCGCCGATGCCGCTCAGCGCCACCACCGCATAAAAATACCCGTCCGCGGGAAGATAGGCCCAAGGCAGGAGCAGCAAAAGCACGGCCCCGCCGCCGAGCGCGCCCGTAAAAGCCAGTTCAAGCCCGTTATGCCGGAAATGCCGGTTGGCTTCGACCTTGGCGGCAAGAAAGAAGCTGCAAAACAGCGCGGCGAGGGCCCAGCTCATGTTTTCTTCCGGGCGGTTTTACGCGCCTTACGGGGCGCGGTTTTTTTCGCCCGTTTTTTCGGCACGGGCCGCGCGCCGTAAGCAAGCTTGGTGACGGGCACGCCCACTTCGCGCAGTTTGGCGGCGCCGACCGCGATGCTCTTGCGCCATTTTTCTTTCAAGCGCGGATGGTGCTGGTGCGCCGCATCCGGCACATAGACGCGCGCGATGCCCGCGGCGATCAGATCGTCGGCGCAGGTGTGGCAGGGATCGAGCGTCGAATAGACCCGGCACCCCTTCAGCGAAAACAACCCGTGCCGCTTCATGTTCTGGCGGGCGAAGTTCAGCGCGCGTTTTTCCGCGCACATGATCCAGTATGATTTTTGCCCGCTGCGCAACCGTGCCGGCGTGCATTTTACGCCATCCGCAAAACCGTTATAGGCGCAGGCCAGCATATGCCGCCCGTCGGGCGTGGTGATGACGGCGCCGACCTGCACCTTGGGATGCGGGCTCGCGGCCGCCTCTTCGAAAGCAAGGTCAATAAAGCGCCGGTGCGCGGCCGCGCCCCTGGCCCCGGCCTGCGCGGGCGGGAACAAATCGTTCAGCAACTGGCGCAGGCGGCTGCGGACCATCGGGGCGCTTCTCCTTGCTGTGCCGTGGGTAAGGCTGGCGGCGCGGGGGTTCTTCCAAATCTGCCACGGCAAATATTGCCGAAGCGTTAAGGCCCTGCTATACCCTGCGGCTATGAAATTCCCGCTCCATTTCGTTCCCCCCGACACCAAGGTCGATTTCGTCGCCGCCCGCTGGTGGGGCTTCGGCGTCACCATAGCGCTGATGATCGTCACCGTGGTTTCGCTTGCGGTGCAGGGCCTCAATCTCGGCATCGATTTCAAGGGCGGCATCTTGATCGAAGCGAAAGCGCCGCAGGCGGTCGATATCGGCGCGCTGCGCGGCGAACTTGGCGCGCTGCAGCTGGGCGAGGTCAGCCTGCAGGAATTCGGCGCGCCGACCGATATCCTCATCCGCCTGCAACGGCAGGAAGGCGGGGAAGATGCGCAACAAAACGCAGTGCAGCGCGTGCGCGAACGGCTGGGGGACGCATACGAATACCGCCGCGTCGAAGTGGTCGGCCCGACGGTGGGCGATGAATTGTTCCGCGCCGGCGTGATCGCTTCCGTGCTCGCGGTGCTCGCGATCGCGCTTTACGTCGCGGTCCGCTTCGAATGGCAATTCGGCGTCGCCGCCATGGCCGCGACCCTGCACGACCTGATCGTCACCATAGGCCTGTTTTCGGTTTTGCAGCTCGATTTCAACCTCACGGCCGTCGCCGCGCTGCTGACGCTGGCTGGCTATTCGGTCAACGATACCGTCGTGGTGTTTGATCGCATCCGCGAAGTTTTGCGCCGCCAGAAGGCGCACGATCTGCGCAAGGTGATCAACGATTCCGTCAATCAGACTCTGTCGCGCACCGTCATGACATCGGGCACCGTGCTGGTCGCGGTGCTGCCGCTGGTGTTTTGGGGCGGGGAAACGCTTTTCAATCTTTCGCTGGCGCTCACCTGGGGTCTGCTGATCGGCACCTATTCCTCGATCTATGTGGCGGCATCCCTGCTGCTTTACATGCCGCCGCTGCGGCAGGTAAAGGCCGACCAGCCCGCGCCCGAAGCGGTTTGAACCGCTAAAGCGCCGCTTTCACAAGCGTATAAAGCGCCGCGCCGACCGCCAGCGTAAAGCCGATGCATAAAAAGGGCGCAAAATGCACCTGCGTGCGCGGCTTTTTGGCCAGCCGCCACGCCCCCATCCACAAAAGCGCGAACACGGCACCCAAGGGCCAGGCGACAAGCGCGGCAGCCGGGCCGAAACCGAGCGCCGCGAGCATGGTCCATTTCACATCGCCCATGCCGAAGGCATCCGCCTTTTTCCATTTGAACCACAGCCAGTTGACAAGCCAAAGCCCGCCGCCGATCGCCAGGGCCGCAAGCCCGTTGGTCCACAATACCACCCCTCTGGCTTCCCCCAGAAGGTAACCGAGGGTCATGCCCGCGCCGAACAGCAGGATTTTATCCGGCACCCTGCCGGTACGCGCGTCCGTTATGGCGGCGGCGACAAGGGAAATGTAAACGATCAGCAGCGCAATCATGGAAGGCTTTCTTGCAAGTGCCCGGCGCGATTAATCCGCGACGCAATCGCTGTCCGCGCTTCCGCTCGGCTGCGTGATCCAGATCACCAGTGATTGGTTTTCACTCTCGCTGTCGTAATCGGCTTCCTGCGAGGTGAATTTGATGCGCGCCTGCGCAACGCCCTGCTGCACGGCGACCGAAGCGGCGATCGCGGTCGTGCTCGGCTGGATCTTGATGCAGCGCCCGCCGCCGTCACCCGAATGATCGTAATAGGTCCAGTCGGTGAAGCCTCGCGGCGGCTGCGGCAATTGCGCCGGGCGCGCGCCGTTCCATAAATTTTCCTGCCCCGTAGGGTCGTTCGGGCATTCGACATCCGCCACCGCGGTGCCCGAAGCGTCCGACGTCGGCCAGCTGCCGCGGATCGTGTTGCATTCGAACATCTTGCTGCGGATCAGGTTCGCTTGCGTATGCAAAAGCGGGCTGATGCTGTCGGCCCGCGTTGCCGTGCCCATGTTGCTGGACCCGGCCGCCATCACGGCCGCAAGGATGCCAAGCAGCGCGACCACAAAAAGAATGGGGCCGATGGCGATCCCGGCTTCGGGGTGGAGGCGTTGGCTGGTGCCTTGCATGAGGTGTTCCTCGCTAATTGACGGGTGCGGCGCTTTCCTTATACGCCAAATCCGGGCGGGCGCGGAACCCCGTTTCTTGCCAATTGCGCGCGCCTGCGATACCACATTGCCTAACCTTTCTTCATTATTCCGGAGCAACATCATGAATCTGACCCCCTGCGTTAAGGAAATCCTCGGCTGGTATGAAGGCGAAAGCGCCAAGGTCAAGGAAAACCTCGCCCGCATTCTCATGACCGGCAAGCTCGGCGGCACCGGCAAAATGGTGATTTTGCCGGTCGATCAGGGCTTCGAACACGGCCCCGCGCGCAGCTTCGCCATGAACCCCGCCGCCTACGACCCCCACTATCACTACCAGCTGGCGGTTGATGCGGGGCTTAACGCCTATGCCGCGCCGCTCGGCCCGCTCGAACAGGGTTGCGAAACCTTTGCAGGCAAGATCCCGACTATCCTGAAACTCAACAGCGCCAATAGCCTTTCGCGCGGCAAGGAAGCGCCGGATCAGGCGATCACCGGCAGCGTGGACGATGCCGTGCGCATGGGCTGCGCCGCGATCGGCTTCACCATCTATCCCGGTTCCGACGTTATGTATAACCAGTTCGAGGAATTCCGTGATCTTTCGCGCGAAGCGAAAAGCAAGGGCCTTGCGTCCGTGCTTTGGTCCTACCCGCGCGGCGGCGATCTTTCCAAGGACGGCGAGCTGGCGATCGACGTCATCAGCTACGGCGCGCATATGGCTGCGCTGCTGGGCGCCAGCATCATCAAGGTCAAGCTGCCTTCCGCGCACCTCGAGCAAAAGGAGGCGCGCAAGGTCTATGAAGCGCAGAACATCGATATCGAAACCCAGGCACAGCGCGTCGCGCATGTCATGCAGTGCTGCTTTGCGGGCAAGCGGCTTGTGGTGTTTTCCGGCGGCGCCGCCAAGGGCGCGGACAGCGTCTATGAAGACGCCAAGGCGATCAAGGCGGGCGGCGGCAACGGTTCGATCATCGGCCGCAACAGCTTCCAGCGCCCGCGCGAGGAAGCCTTGAAGTTGCTTGGCGATATCATTACCATCTATCAAAGCTAGCCGGTTTCATCCGGCGCAGCATGGTTCCGGAGCCGCCTCATGAACATACAGGTTACATTGTTGTACGCCGGCATCCTTGGCATGCTGCTGGTCATCCTTGGCTTCAACATCACCTATCACTGGGTGCGCGTGACCGGACAAGGCCTGCAAACCGATAAAAACATGCGGCGGGCCGAACGGCTTCTTTCAAGCTTCGTCGAATATGTGCCGCTTGCGCTCGTGCTTATGACGCTGGTCGAATTGCGCGGCGCGCCTTCGGTTATTCTGCACGGGCTCGGCATCGTTCTATGCGTCGCGCGCCTGTTGCACGCCTATGCCATGAACCAGGTTACCGGCGCGGGCTTTCTGCGCGCGGTCGGCGCGCAGGGCACCTATCTGGTGCTGATGATCCTCGCCATGGCGTGCGTCTATTACCACGCCTTCGCCACGCTATAATGGCATCGGCGTCATGATCAATATGGCTCTTGTAAATCCGAAAGAGCTGTTAAAAATATATGCAGAAATTGTCAACGAACTTCAGCGACGCGGCATTACACGCAGCGCAAACAATCCCGCTGGCGATGTAGCCGAGTTGCTTTTTTGCCGTGCTTTTAATTGGCGGCAAGAAAACAATTCCAAAGCAGGGTTTGATGCAATCGATGCACAAGGGATGCGGTATCAAATTAAAGCCAGGCGCATAACCACCTATAGCAAATCGCGTCAAATGTCCGCCATACGGGATCTCGGCGGTGCCCCGTTTGATTTTCTGGCGGGGCTTCTATTCGACGAAAGTTATGAAGTTACGCGCGCCGCAATTATCCCCCGTGTCGTTGTTGTGGAATGTTCAAAGTATGTAGATCATACCCATAGTCACAGGTTTCTGTTGCGCGATAACATATGGGATGATGTCCGGGTACGTGATGTAACGAAAGAATTGCGCGCGGTCGTGCTGTAAGAAAAAACGCAAAAACACCTAGGAACCGCCGCCGAACGCGAACTTCGCCATGTCGCGGTAATGCGCGTCCGCGCCGGCGGTAAGCCGGTGGCGATACCCGCCCAGATGGCCGATGGTCGCCTTCACCTCGCTGCGGCCCGGACCGATGCCGTCGCCCTGCAGCCCGCTCATACTCACATGATCGAACTTTGAAAAAGCATCCGTCAGCGCCCGCTGGAAGCCGTGCACTTCCATGCCGCCGGGCGGGATATAGACCCAGTGATGATTGCCCGCCAGCTGCGGCAATTTAAGGCCGACGACCACATCGTGATCGACAGCGCCTTCGCGCGCGGGCTTGGCGATCGCTTCCAGAAACAGGCGCGCCAGCTGGGCCTTGAGCTTGCCGGGCGAAGGCGCGGGCTTCACCTTGCCGCCCACGCCCGCCACCGCTTGCCCGCGGTCGAACAAATCCATCGCGCCCAGCGTCATGCCGACATGCGGCAGAATTTCGCGGAAATCCCAGTTGCGCTGCACGATCATGTCGGTCATTTTTTCGCGCATCATCGCGCTGACCTCCTCGAGCCACAGCATGTTCACGATCTGCTGCAACCGTTCTTGCAGAACCTTGTCGAAGACGGCGAGCTCGTCGGTCTTCTTGCTGTCGGCATAGGTTCCTGCGATCGCGACCACAAGCCGGTAGCCCTTGGAATTCATCTTCTGCATATAAAACATCGAACGTTGGATGCGCTCTACATCCATATCCCACACGGAAATGTTCGGCGCTTCCTGCAAAAGCTCGATCTGGCGCACGGCCGCCCACTGCAATTGCGGCAGCGGTTCGATCCGTCCGGCCAATACCTCTTCTTTTTTCTGGCGCGGAAACCATGTTTCAATGCAGGCGCCCTTGGTCACGCGCTGCAGCGATGAAAAACCGGCTACGATAACGCGGCCTTCCTTGCGTTCGGATTCCGCGAGACGCGTAAGATTGATGAAATGGCCGCTATGGCCCGCAATCGCGCGCGGCCGCATGGCCGAAGGCGCCCGGGATACAGGCTGGGCCGAAGCGCGTTGCCGGCCCGGATTTTGATCCGGCTGCGAAGCCGCTTGCACGGCATCGCCAGCCCCGCCCGAAATGGGCGCAGTGTCGTCTGACATATCCAATCCCTTCGCCGGTATGAGCCGGATCAGGTTCGACGGGTATGATCTCAGCCCCCAAATGGGGACACCCCGTGGTATGGCCGGATGCTAGGGAAAACGGCGCGCGGCGTCAATGCGGCTATGGTGCGCTGCACCGCGCCCGGCGGGCCTTTTCAATAACTGTTTGTCGGACATGTAAAATTCGCTAGATTGGCCGCCATGAGCGATGAAGCGAAACATACGGCCGTGCAAGACAAGGCAACCGAAGCGGCGCGGCAAGCGCGGCTGGTCGAGCAAGCCAAGCTGCTGACCGAAGCGCTGCCCTACCTGCAACGCTACGCCGGGTGCGATTTCGTCATCAAATACGGCGGCCACGCCATGGGCGACGCGGCGGCGATGAAGGCTTTCACGCGCGATGTCGTGCTGCTCAAGCAGGTCGGGATCAACCCCGTCGTGGTGCATGGCGGCGGGCCGCAAATCGGCAAGCTGCTCGAACAGCTCAAGATCAAAAGCGAATTTGTGAACGGTTTGCGCGTGACCGATGCCGCCACCGCCGACATCGTCGAAATGGTGCTGGCCGGCAACATCAACAAGCAGCTGGTGCAAGGCATTCAGGAAGCGGGCGGCACCGCCGTCGGGCTTTGCGGCAAGGATGCGCGTCTGATCACCGCGCGCAAGGCGGGCGGCAAACGCGCGCCGAACCCGGACAGCATGATCGAAAAAGTCGTCGATCTCGGTTTCGTGGGCGAACCCGACAAGGTCGATCCGCATATTCTGCGGTTGCTGAGCGGCTCCGATATTATCCCCGTCATCGCCCCCGTCGGCACCGGGCCCGATGGCATGACCTATAACATCAACGCCGATACGGCGGCGGGCGCGGTCGCGGGCGCGCTTGGGGCGCGCCGCTTCATGCTGCTGACCGACGTGCCGGGCGTGTACGACAAGAACCGCGAGATCATCCCCGAAATCAGCTTCAGCGCCATTGACCGCATGATCGCGGACGGCACCGTCACCGGCGGCATGATCCCGAAGATCGAAACCTGCCGCATGGCGGTGCAGGCGGGCGTCGAAGGCGCCGTCATTATGGACGGGCGCGTGCCGCATGCCGTATTGCTCGAACTCTTTACCGCGCGCGGCGCGGGCACGCTTATTTTGCGGGATTGACCGTCGATCGCCGGAAGCGTTTTCCGGCCCTATCAAAAAATATCGTTCTCGCCGCGCGCTTCTTCCATGCGCCCGATCTGGTTGGCGATGTGCTTGCCCTGCCTTATCTGCGCGATCGGCAAAACATCCTGTTCGCGGATCGCGGCGATCACATCGTCGTGGCACACAATCTGCACCTGCCCCATCGCCGTTACCTCTATTTTATCGACCTGCGCGGCCATGCCGCGCTCGGTCAGCCATTCGCGGATCAGCGTAACGAATTCTACGGCCGCAGCGCGGCTCGCGGCAACGGCTTCCTTGCGCGCGGGCGGCGCGCGCTCGTCGCCCGGCAGCCGGTTTTCGGGCTCCGGCGTCAGTTCGATGAAATAGCGGTGAAAGTTATGGCGCATGCACGCATGATGCGTGTGCGCTATTTAACAAGCCCTTAAAAAATAGGGTTTTTCCCATGTATTTCACACACAAAAAAATATTTTTCCCGTAGCGCGCGGCGCGGCATAAAATCATGGCCATGCCCGCACGCCCCGTCTTTAAACGCGCCCCGAAAACCCCCACTCCCGCATACCTGCATAATGCGGCCTTGCATTACCTTGGCCGCTACGCGGCTTCGCGCGCGGGCCTGAAAAAAATATTGATGAACAAATTGCGCCGCGCGGCAATGCGCGACCCGGCCTTCGCCGCCGATAAAACCCTGATCGCGTCGCTGGAGCGCGAAATTGACGCGCTGATCGAAAAATTTGCGGCACAGGGCATATTGAACGATACCGCCTTCGCGGAAATGAAGGTCGCTGGCCTGCGCCGGGCGGGCGCAAGCGCGCGCGCGATCAAACAGAAACTTCAATTGAAAGGCATCGATCGCGATACCGGCGCGGCCGCGCTTCTGGCGCATGACGAAGACGGCGACACGGCGGGCGGCGAGGAGGCTGAATTGGCAGCGGCCATGCGCTATGCCCGCCGCCGGAAACTCGGCCCCTACCGTGCGGGCGCGCCTGCGCCCGAACAAATGCGGGAACGCCAACGCAAGGATATAGCAACGCTTGCGCGCGCGGGCTTCAGCCTCGATATCGCGAAGCAGATTGTGGGCGGCGATAAAGACCCGGGTGCCCTAGACCACGCACTGATATAAATGCAAGGGTGCGGGCTTGCGCGCGGGCTCTTCGGGTTTGCGGGCAAAAACGGAAAGCACGAAACCTACCGCGGTGCGCAGCATGGCGGCGGGGTTGCGGCCCTTGCCCCCGGTCACTTCAGCCTTGGCGCCATTTGAAAGAAAGCTGAAATTCTTCATGTTTGAAATTCCCTTCCCTGAAATAATTTAAAAAAAAGAACAAAAACAATCCCTGTGAAATTCGCGGCAAGCCCCTGCCGGGTTACAACGCCCGGACATTTTTTATATTTATATGTTTATCAAGGGGTTAGATTGAGGCTGACAGCAAGGCCCGATAAGCCGGCCCCGGGCGGCTTATTTAATCGCCGCGATAATCTCGGCGCGCAGCCCGGTGATGCCTGCGCCGGTGGATGAACTTGTCATTCGCACCGTATGGTCGCCGGCACCTGCGATCCGCAACGTTTCGGTCACCGCATGCAAGACCTGTTCCTGTTCGGCGGGTTTGATCGCATCGGTCTTGGTCAGCACGGCCTGGAACGCCACCTGATGCTGCGCCAGAAAATCCATGATTCCGAGATCGACCGGCATCACCCCGCGCCGCGCGTCGATCAGCACCAAAACGCGCCGCAGCGCTGCGCGGGTGGAAAGATAGTGCAGAGAAAGTTCGCCCCAGGCGTGGCGCTTCTGCCCGCTCGCCTTGGCAAAGCCGTAACCGGGCAAATCGACCAGCACAAACCGGTCGCCCACCGTGAAGAAATTCAATTGCTGCGTCCGGCCCGGCGTGCGCGAAGTGCGCGCCAGCGCCTTTTGTGACGCGAGCGCGTTGAGCAGCGATGATTTCCCGACATTCGAACGCCCGATCACGGCGATTTCCGGCGCGCGTTCCTTCGGCAACTGGCCGGGCGCGCCGGCAGCGGCAAAAAAAGCGGCGCTGTTGAAAAGCTGTTTGTCTTTCGTTGCGCTCATCAGGAAAGCTTGATGCCAAGCCGCCGATAGATAAAGAATTGCTGCGCGATGGAAATCAGGTTGCTGCAGGTCCAGTAAACGATCAGCCCCGAAGCCATGGTCGGCCCCAGCATGAAGGTGAACACGATCGGCAGCAGGATAAAAACCTTGGCCTGCACCGGGTCGGCCGGCTGCGGGCTCATCTTCTGCTGCAAGAACATGCTGATGCCCATCAGGAGCGGCCAAACGCCGATATGCATGAAGCCAAGGAACCCGGGCGCGTCATAAGGCAAAAGCCCGAACAGGTTGACGATCGTAGTCGGGTCCGGCGCGGAAAGATCGCGGATCCAGCCGAAGAAAGGCGCATGCCGCATTTCGATCCCGACATACAAAACCTTGTAAAGCGCAAAGAAAACCGGGATCTGGAATAAAATCGGCACGCAGCCCGAAAACGGGCTGACCTTTTCGCGCTTGTACAATTCCATCATCTCCACGCTCTGGCGCGTGCGGTCGTCCTTGTAGCGTTCCGTCAGCTTCTTCATTTCCGGCTGAAGCTTCTTCATGCGCGCCATGGATGTGTAGGATTTAACCCCGAGCGGCAGCACGCAAAGCTTGACCAGCACGGTCAGCGCAATGATCGCGAGCCCTGTATTGCCGATGATCCCCGCCAGCCAGTCAAGCAGCTTCAAAAGCGGCTTGGTCAGGAAATAGAACCAGCCGAAGTCGATCGCGCGGTCGAAACGCGTGATCGATAACGTCTCCCCGTAGCTATCGAGCAGGTTGACGAGCTTGGGCCCGGCAAACAAATGCGTGACATGCTCCACGCTGCCGCCGGGCGCCAGCTTCTGCGCGGGCCCGCGGAAATCGGTCTGATAGCGGCCATGCTTGGGCTCTTCGTTTTCTTCGCCCGAATATTTGAATTGCGCGACGATCTGTTCGTCCGCGCCCGGCACAAGCGCCACCAGCCAGTATTTGTCGGTGATCCCGAGCCAGCCGCCGGTGCCCGGCGTAGCGATTGTCTTTTCATCCACCAGCTTGTCATAGCTGTGTTCGTGCAAGGTGCCGTCGAATACGCCGGTGGGGCCCGTATGTGCGATGCTGATGGCGTCCTCGCCTTCCGGCACGCCATGGCGCAAAACCAGCCCATAGGGATGCAGCGTGACCGCGCCCGCGCCCGTGCTGCGTGCGCCGTCGGTCATCGTGAACATCGCGTTTTCATCGACCGCGATCGTGCGCGTAAAGGTTATGCCTTGTCCGTTATCCCATGTCAGCGTCAGCGGCTTATCCTGCGTCAATTCCTTGCCGGTCGCACGCCACAGCGTATCGTTATCAGGCAACGCCGTGCCGGGCGCGTCCGCGAGCCAGCCGAAGGCGGCGTAATAGGCGCGGTGCGGCGCAGCCGACCCGGGCGGCGACAGCAGCACGATCGGCGGGCTGCCGGGGTCTGCGGTTTCGCGGTATTGCGGAAGCGTCAGATCGTCGATCCGTCCGCCCCGCAGATTGACGCTGCCGCGGAGTGAAGGCGTGTTGATCTGCACGCGCGGGTCGTCGGCCAGCACGGCGGCGCGGTCGCGCAATTCGAGCTGCGCTTTTTCCTGTTTCTGCGTCTGTTCGAACTTTACAGATTCCTGCACAGCCTGTTGCGCGCGAAATTGTTCGATCCGCGGGCGTTCATAAAAGAAGTGAAAACCGAGCATGATCAGCACGGAAAGAATAACGGCGTATATAAGGCGCGTATTATCGACCATGCGAAATTTCCTGTTTCGGGCAAGTGGGTACGGGGTCATGGCCGGCGCCGCCCCACGGATGGCAACGGCAGATGCGTTTCAGCGCAAGCGCGGCGCCGCGCGCGGGGCCGTGGCTATTGACGGCTTCAAGCGCATAGGCCGAACAGCTGGGCGCAAAACGGCAGCGCCCTGCGCCCAGCATCGCCAGAAACGGCGCGGCGCCGTAACGCCATGCGTATATTGTGGCGCGCAGGCACGCGGCGGCAAATTGTGTGGCGAATTTCGTCATGGCGGCCCTTATGCTACCCACATTCCCAGCTTCTGCAACGCCTGTATCAAATCGCGGCGCAACGCATCATAGTCTCGCTTCGGCGTAGCGGCGCGGGCGATCAGCACGTAATCGCCGGCCCGCACATGCGCGGGGATCACTTCGCGCGCCAGCGCGCGCAAGCGGCGGCGGGCACGGTTGCGCAAAACCGCGTTGCCGACCTTGCGGCTGGCGGTGAAGCCGAGCCGCACGCCCGCTTTTTCCTGCGCCGGGCAGGGCAGGCATTGCACGACAAGGCCGGGGGTCGCGCATTTGCGGTTCCCGGCCGCGACGGCAAGGAATTGCGCGCGTTTCCTGAGGGGTTGTAGGATGGCGGCAGCCAAAACGGCTCCGGCCCTTAGGCGGTTAAACGTTTGCGGCCCTTGGCGCGGCGACGCTGCACAACCTTGCGGCCGCCCTTGGTCGCCTTGCGCGCGCGGAAGCCGTGGCGGCGCTTGCGGACCAGCTTGCTGGGTTGATAGGTGCGTTTCACTGTAAATACTCCTTAACAGTCTGAAGCGCGGTTTATAGGGTCGCCCCGGCACAGAGTCAACAAAAGGCGGGTTAACGGGCCCGGCGCAGGCCCGGAAACTTGACAAACCTGCCTAAAAAGGCAGTTTTAGCGCTCGTTTTTTGCAAAAACAGGTCATTAACAATGCGGGATTTCCTGACGCTGGACGATATCGACTGCCACGGCAAAACCGTGCTGCTGCGCGCCGACCTGAATGTGCCGGTGGACGAAGCCGGCACGGTGACGGACGCGACACGGCTGGAACGGCTTGCGCCGACTATCCGCGATCTCGCCGCCTGCGGCGCGCGCATCGCCGTGCTTTCGCATTTCGGCCGGCCCAAAGGCAAGCCGGAGCCCGGCAGCTCGCTGCGCCAGATCACACCCGCTTTCGCCCGCGCGCTCGGGCGCGATGTCAGCTTCGCCGAAGATTGCATCGGCGCGGCGGCACAAGCGGCCATCGGGGCGCTCGGGCCGGGCGGCGTCGCGGTGCTCGAAAACACCCGCTTCCATGCCGGCGAAACCGCGAACGACCCGGCCTTCACGGCCCAGCTCGCGAAGAACGGCGATATTTTTGTGATGGACGCTTTTTCGACCGCGCACCGCGCGCACGCCTCCACCGTCGGGCTGGCCGAATTGCTGCCCGCAGCCGCCGGGCGGCTGATGCAGGCCGAACTCGATGCGCTTGATGCCGCGCTGGAACATCCCGCAAGGCCGGTGCTGGCGCTGGTGGGCGGCGCCAAAATATCGACCAAGCTCGATCTGCTCGGCAACCTTGTCGCGCGCGTCGATGTCCTGGTGCTGGGCGGCGGCATGGCCAACACATTTCTGGCGGCGCGCGGCGTCGATGTCGGGCAATCGCTCTATGAACGGGATATGCTCGATACCGCGCGGGAAATCGATGCGGCGGCGGCGAAAAAGGGCTGCGCCATCTTGTTGCCGACCGATGCCGTCGTGGCCGCAGAATTGCGCGAAAACGCCGTCACCGCCGTGGCCGCCGTCGGCGCGCTGCCGGCGGGTCAGAAAATTTTCGACATCGGTCCGCAAACGGTGGGCGCAATTTGCGCGAAGCTGACGGAAATGAAAACCGTGGTCTGGAACGGCCCGCTTGGCGTGTTTGAAATTCCGCCGTTCGATGCGGGCACTTGCGCGGTCGCGAACATGGCGGGCGATCTGACGGGCGCGGGCAAAATAATCTCGGTCGCGGGCGGGGGCGATACCGTTGCGGCGCTGAATGTCGCGGGCCAGGCGGAAAAGTTCACTTATATATCGACCGCGGGCGGCGCATTCCTTGAATGGCTTGAGGGCAAGGACCTTCCCGCCGTCGCCGCGCTTCGCGAAGCAAAACGCGCTCAAACAGCGAAGCGGTAGCGCGTTAAAAAACAAACGCTCAAACAGCGAAGCGGTAGCGCATAGAAAAACCACGCTCAAACAGCGAAGCGGTAGCGCTTTATATTAATATTATATTTCCGGCCAGGCTTCCTGAAGCCGCGGGCCGATGCGCACAGGCGCGATCGCGGTCGCAAGCCCCGTATTGTCGCTTGTGACCACAAGCGTGCCGCATACCGTGCCTTCACCTTCGGCGGGCGCGAGCCTTTCGCCCGGTATCTTGCGGGTGAAGCGCCAGATCGCGGTTTCCTTCTTCATGCCGATCACGCTGTCATAATCGCCGCACATGCCGGCATCGCCCTGGCAGGCGGTGCCGCCGGGCAAAATTTGCGCGTCCGCCGTCGGCACATGCGTATGCGTGCCGACCACGGCCGAAATGCGCCCGTCCAGAAAATGCGCGAACGCCATTTTTTCCGAACTTGCCTCGCCGTGAAAATCGACAAAAATCGCGGCCACGCTCTGGCCCAGCCGGTGTTTTTGTAAAAATGCGTCGATCAGGGCAAAGGGGTCATCGAGCGGCTCCATGAACAAGCGCGCCATGATGTTGATCACCAGAAGTTTTTTTCCGCCCGCGCATTCTACAATGCCGTGCCCCTGCCCCGGCGTACCGGCGGGGAAATTCAGCGGACGCAAAAGACGCGGCATGCTGTCCGCGAGCCCAAGCAGCTCGCGCTGGTCCCACACATGGTTACCGGTCGTGATGCAATCGATCCCTGCGGCGAACAGTTCTTTGGCGATCGCGCCGGTAATGCCATAGCCTCCGGCCGCGTTTTCGCCGTTCACGATCACAGCGTCGGGCCGCAGCCTTTCCTTCAGCGCGGGCAAGTGCTGCAACGCGGCTTCGCGGCCGCTGCGACCGACCAGATCGCCAAGGAACAATATACGCATCGCGGTAAAGTGGCGCAGGCGGGCTTTTTTGTCTAGGCTGGCGCCATGATCGAGGAATTCGCCCCCGCCAAGCTGAACCTTTACCTCCACGTCACCGGGCGGGGGGCTGATGGCTATCATTTGCTCGATAGCCTCGTCGCTTTCGCCGACGTGGGCGACACCGTTACCGTAGCGGCCGCCGAGAAATTCTCGCTTTCCGTTACCGGCGTCATGGCGGGCGCGCTGGCGGGCACCGATATCACGCGCAACACGGTCGCGAAGGTGGTGCATGGGCTGGCGGCAAAGCTGGGGCGGCCGCCCCATGTTTCGGTATCGCTTGAAAAGAACCTGCCGGTCGCTTCGGGCATCGGCGGCGGCTCGGCCGATGCGGCGGCGGCGCTGCGCGGGCTCGCCCGGCTTTGGAAACTGGCGGAAGATGACCCGCTTTTGTTTGAAACGGGCAGCACGGCTGGCAAGGATATTCCCGTTTGCATCGCTTCGGTGACACAATATTTCGGCGGCGGCGGCGAACAATTGGGCCCGGAAGTGGCGCTGCCGCCTTGTCACATCGTGCTGGCCAATCCGGGCGTGCAGGTGGCGACAGCCGATGTGTTCCGCGCCCGCACCGGCAGCTTTTCGCCCGCAGCCCGGCTTGAAAATACGCCCAGGGATGCCGCCGACCTCGCCGCCATGCTGGCCGCGCGCCGCAACGATCTGACCGAAGCGGCGCTGCATGTCGCGCCCGCGGTTGGCGATGTGCTGGCGGCGCTGACCGCCACGCGCAACTGCCTGCTTGCGCGCATGCTGGGCAGCGGTGCGACCTGTTTCGGCCTATATACGGACCGCATGGCGGCCGATGCGGCGGCAGCGCAGCTGCGGCGCAAACAGCCGCTGTGGTGGATCACGCCGGCAAATATGCCCGCACGCATATGAAAAGCTCCGTAAAACGTGGGCTTTATGAGAAAACTGAACGGGTTGCTAAGATCGGTCCGCTTGCGCGACGATCTGTTAACATATTGATTTTAATAGAAAAATAACCCACTATCCGGCAAACTGGGGGCTCCGGACAAAAAACCAGATTGACAGAGGCGGGCCTGTGCAGCCATTTTCCTTGGAAAATCAATCGCACCGAGTCCATTCCGCCGAAGGAAAGAATCCATACGGCAAACCGGACGATAACCTTTCAAGGAACAGCCTCTTGAAATTCCTCTCTGGCTTGCGGCCGGTTCTCATAGCGCCATCCGATCAAATAAGCTCCCTTGTCATCGCCGGTCTTTTGGCGATCGTCATAGGCGGCAGCGGCCATATGCTTGGCGCATCGGGCGGCACCGATTTGAATGTCGGCGTTTCGGATCTCGGCAAGATCGCGGCCGGCACGGAACCCGCACAAACCGCGGCAAGCGCGGCCACGCCATCGCCCGATACGCTGGCGGCCCCCGAAACGGTCACCGCCACGCTTTCAAACCTGCGCGATTTCGCCGTCGCCGCGCTGCCCGCCGCAGTCAAGGAAGAGCCGAAAACGCTCGCCCGCCAGATCGAGATCAAGCGCGGCCATACGCTGGCACAAATTCTTGACGACGCCGATGTCGATGCCAACAACGCGCATGCGATCGTCGCGGCGCTGCGCCAGGTCTATGATTTACGCAGCCTGCGCGCCGGGCTCGATATGACCCTGCATTTCGCGCGCGCGCAGGGACAGGAAAAATTCACCGGCCTGACCTTCCAGCCCGGCCTGACCGAGGAAATCACGGTCGCCCAGAACGCGGCGGGCGACGGCTGGGAAGCGGTTCGCGCCGAAACTCCGGTCGAACGCCACCGTTTTGCCGCGCACGGCAATATTTCTTCCTCGCTCTACGAAGCGGGCGACCGCGCGGGCGTGCCGCTGGCGGTGATGGCGGCCTTGATCCGTATCTACTCGCACGAGATTGATTTCCAGCGCGATTTGCGCGACGGCGACGCGTTCGAGGTTATGTATGACCAGCCGATGCTGAAAAGCGGCCCGCAGGCCGGTACGGCGGTAGGCGAAGGTACGGTGATCTATGCCGCGCTCAAGGTCGGCGGCGTGCGCAAAACCGTTTACCGGGTGGTGTTTTCCGATAACACGGCCGAATATTTCAACGAACGCGGCGAAAGCATCCGGCGGGCGCTGCTGCGCACCCCGGTCGATGGCGCGCGCATGACATCCTCTTTCGGCATGCGCCGGCATCCGATTCTCGGCTATAGCAAAATGCACAAAGGCATCGATTTCGGCGCCCCCACCGGCACGCCGATCTATGCGGCGGGCGATGGCGTGATCGAAAGCATCGGCACCAACGGCAGCTATGGCCGCTATATCCGCATTCGCCATAACGGCAAGATGGCGACGGCCTACGCGCATATGAAGCGTTTTTCTTCCAGCCTCAAGCGCGGCAGCAAGGTCAAGCAAGGCACCGTGATCGGCTATGTCGGCACGTCGGGCCGTTCGACCGGCCCGCATCTGCACTACGAAGTGCTGATAAACCGCCAGCAGGTCAACCCGCTTAGCATCAACACCGCGGCGGGCCGCACGCTTGACGGGCGCATGCTCGCGCAGTTCAAGCAGGGCATCACCCAGATCAACGGCGAGTTCAAGAGCGTGCTCGCGGGCAAGAGCGGCACGCCCGCCGCGATCCAGGTCGCCAGCAAGAAGTAATTCCAGGGGAAAAGTTATTTACGGCGCAGCGCGCATGCGCCGGCGCAGGGCCGCGTATTAATCCAGAACACCAAGCGCCTTTTCGATCAACGAGCCTTGTTCGCCTTCGAGCGGGCTTTGGCCCTGTTCGGCAAATCCATGCGCGCTTGCGGGCGCGGCTGAAGCGCCGCGATAGTAATTGATTACAAAAAGCCGCACCGCGGCCGTAAGGCTGATGCCCTTGTCGCGACGGCGGTCGATGTTGCTGCACAGTTCAGCCACATCATGCCGTTCGCGCCTGGCGGCGTCTTCGAACGCGTTCCAGAAAATACGCTCAAGCCGTATCGATGTGCGCCGGCCGTTGACGCGGTAGTTGCGGCTGACAAAATCGGAAGCGCGCGCGCCGTCCGTGCTTGCACGCTCCTTTATGTCATTCTTGTTTTGACTGGCCATATTTTCCGGCCTTTCATCCCTGCGCGAAACGGCGTACCGGCGCGCATACAGTTGTATTATAGCACATTATCATATTCATGCATATCGCCCGGCTTACACGCCAATTTGCGCACGCACAATAAGTTTTTCATCATCTTAGCTGCCGCGCCCGGCCCCGAGCCTGCGATATCCAAGCGCTTCAGCCACATGCCGGCGCTTCACGCCATCGGTGCCTTCAAGGTCGGCGAGCGTGCGCGCAACCCGTAACATACGGTGGTAACCACGGGCCGACAGGCGCAGCCGTTCGGTCGCCTCGCCAAGCAATTGCCGGCCGGCATCATCCGGCCCCGCGACATGTTCAAGCAATTCGCCGTCCGCTTCGGCATTGGTGCGCGGCGCTTGCGCGGTTTTATCGTTGGCGTTTGCGGCCCTCGCATAGCGTTCGCCCTGCATCGCGCGCGCATGCGCAACGCGCGCGGCAATATCTGCGCTGCTTTCGGCGGGCGGCGGCAGCGAAAGATCGCGCGCATCGACACGCGGCACATCGACATGGCAATCGATGCGATCGAGCAGCGGGCCGGAAAGCCGTGCCTGATAATCCTGCGCGCAGCGCGGCGCCTTGCCGCAAGCCTGCGCCGCGTCATCAAGATGTCCGCAGCGGCACGGATTCATCGCTGCGACAAGCTGCACGCGCGCGGGGTAAGTCAGGTGATGATTGGCGCGCGCCACAACGGCGCGCCCGGTCTCGAGCGGCTGGCGCAGCGCCTCAAGCGCGCCGCGCTGGAATTCCGGCAGCTCGTCGAGGAACAGCACGCCGTTATGCGCGAGCGATATCTCGCCCGGGCGTGCGCGCATGCCGCCCCCCACCAGCGCGGGCAGCGAAGCGGAATGGTGCGGATCGCGGAACGGGCGGCGGCGCAGCAATTTGCCGCCCTCCAGATGCCCGGCGAGCGAATGCACCATCGAAACCTCGAGCGCCTCGGCCGGGCTTAGCGGGGGCAAAAGCCCGGGCAGCCGTGCGGCCAGCATGCTCTTGCCGCTGCCGGGCGGGCCGATCATCAGCAAATTATGCCCGCCCGCCGCCACGACCTCGAGCGCACGCTTCGCTGTCTCCTGCCCCTTAATGTCGCGCATGTCCGGCGCGCCGCCTTGCTCGTCCGGCAACAGTTGCGCTTCGGGTCTTGGCAAAACCTGCGTGCCTTTGAAATGGTTGATCAGCGCAAGCAAATGCGGCGGCGCCAGAACGTTCACGCTTTCTCCCGCCCATACGGCCTCGCAGCCGTTGATGGCCGGGCAAATAATCCCCTTGCCGTGCGCGGCGGCAGCCACGGCGGCCGGCAAAACCCCGGCGACCGGCATCAAGGCACCATCGAGCGCAAGCTCGCCAAGCGCGCAATAACCCGTAAGCTCGTCCAGGGGCAGAACGCCCATCGCGCACAGAACGCCGAGCGCGATCGGCAAATCGAAATGGCTGCCTTCTTTCAGAACGTCGGCGGGCGCAAGATTGACGGTGATGCGCTTGGGCGGCAGCGCGAGCCCGAGTGCCTGCAGCGCGGCGCGCACGCGTTCCCGGCTTTCGGCCACCGCCTTATCGGGCAACCCGACCACCGCGAAAGCCACGATCCCGCTCGAAAGCTGCACCTGCACATCAATATCGCGCACATGCGTGCCTTCAAACGCAAAGGTGTGGATGCGAGCGGTCATGGCTGTGGGGTTTGTTATTGCGGAAAGAAGGGGCGTTCAGGGTGCCGCGCGGAACGCGCGCGGTCAAGCAAGTGTGTGCAAACGCACGAAAGCGGGGCCGACAATCCTATGCGCTGCGACGCAGACGTTCGATCTGCGGGCGCGGTTCTTGCTTCTGCGCGGCGCGCCAGGCTTGCGCGCTGTCGAAAACCTGACCGCGCGCATAGACGGCGGGGTCGCCCTTTTTCCGGATCGCATAACCGCCCTGCGCGCCCGCAGGCTGGCTTGGCGTCACGGGCACGAGCGAACCGAACGGGTCAAGCCCCCATGCGATCACGGGCTCGAACGCGGTATCGCCTTGCGCATCGGCGAACAGGCATTCCCATTCCGCCGTAACGGGGATCAGCGATGTGACGGCACCGGCGATGCCTTTGTGATTGTTGTCGATCACCTGATTGCCGGAAACGATCTTGTAGCCGCCATCGCTGCGGCCTTCCAGCTTCTGGATCTGATCGAGATTTACGTAACCGCTCGCGGTGCAAACGAAAATTGTCATGGAGCTCTTCCGGGCAATCGGTATCGGTCTATGGCAAAGTGTGCCACGCAAAGGCCCGCTTGGCCATAGTTTGTTTCGGCTGCGTATCAGAAAGCCCCACCGCAATCTTTACCAATATATGGCCCGGCTATCGGCCCATGGCGGCGCGGCGCGCTTCCACCGCATCCCAGAACTTCATGGAAATCGCTTGGCCCGCAGCCGCGCTCTCGACCTCCGCGACCTGCATGATCCCGCTCGGCGATGTCACGTTGATCTCGGTCAGGTAATCGCCGATCACATCGATCCCGACGAACACGAGCCCGCGTTCACGCAAAACCGGGCCGAGCGCCGCCACGATCTCGCGCTCGCGCGGCGTAATCTGCGTTGCGGCAAGGTGCCCGCCGGCATAGGGGCTGGCGCGCACCTCTTCGGGGCCCGGAATGCGGTTGAGCGCGCCCGCAATCTCGCCTTCGATCAGGATGATGCGCTTGTCGCCCTGCGCGATCGCGGGCAAATATTGCTGCGCCATCCACGGCGCGCGATCGGTTTTGGAAAACATCGCAAGCAAATTGCCGCGGTTGTCGTCGCCGGTGCGCAAATGAAACACCATATGCCCGCTATGCATGAACAGCGGTTTGATCACGATGCTGCCGTGCTTGGCATGAAATTCCTTCACCGCCTCGATATCGCGCGTAATCAGCGTCGGCGGCATGAATTGCGAAAAATGCGTGACCAGAATTTTTTCCGGCGCGTTACGAACGGAAGCCGGGTCGTTGACCACCAGCACATCGCCCGTCACGCGCTCAAGCAGATGCGTAGCCGTGATGTAAGCAAGATCAAAGGGCGGGTCCTGCCGCATCAGGATCACATCGAAATCGTGCAGATTCACGGGCCGGCACGCCCCGAGCGTATAAAATTTCTCGTTGCTTTCATGAACCTCCATGTCGCGCCCGCGCGCCAGAACGCAGCGGCGCTCGCTGCACCATGTCAGCTCTTCCGGCCTATAATAGAAAATGCTGTGGCCGCGCGCACGGGCTGCGCGCAGCATCGCCAGCGTCGTATCGGTGGCGGGCTTGATGCGCGAAAGCGCATCCATCTGTACCGCAACGCGCAATCCCATGCTCGCATCCCGCCTGTCGTTGAAAAACCGCCGCGCACCGCGCGGCGGAAACCATAGGCAATCCGGCCCTTGCGGCAAAGCGGATTTTACGGCCGCCAGGCGTCCTGCACATGCACCGGCCAAGCCCAGGGCGCGACGGCCATCACATCAAAACGCACGGTCTTGCCTGTATGTTCGCGCTTGCCGGCAAGGAAATGCTGCGCCGCACGCGCCAAACGTATCCGCTGCTGCATGCTGACGGCGGCCAGCGCTTCGGTCGTGGTGCGGCGCGCCTTGACCTCGATCACGGCAACGATACCGCCGCGCGCGGCCACAATATCAATTTCGCCTGCCGGGGTGCGCAGCCGCGCGGCCAGAATGCTGTAGCCGCGCAGCAATAAAACAAGCTGGCACATTTTCTCGGCGAATTTTCCGGTGTGGTAGCGGGCCCTGCGCTCTTCGTTCATGTCCGCGCGCGGCGCTTGCCGTCCGCGGCGGCCGCGCCGCCCGTAAGCGCCAGCGCCCTGCTGTAAATTGCGCGGCGCTTGCCGCCGATGGCGGCGGCGACCAGCGCGGCGGCGTCGCGCACGGAATTGCTTTCCAGCGCATCCTTCAGCATCGCATCGATATCCGCCTCTTCCGGCTTTTTGGGCCCGGGCGGGCCGACGACGATCACCGCCTCGCCCTTCGGCGCTTCCGCTTTGGCATAACGGACGGCAAGGTCGGTCAACGTGCCGCGCTGCACGTCTTCGAACATCTTGGTCATCTCGCGCGCCACGGCGGCATGGCGCGGCGCCAATGCGCGGTCAAGCGCGGCCAGCGTGGCCGCAAGCCGCGTGGGCGCTTCATATATCACCAATGTTGCGGGCACATCCTTCAGCTCGGCAATGGCGATATCGCGCGCGCGCGTCTTGGTCGGCAAAAACCCCGCGAATAAAAATCTGTCGGGAGGAAGCCCGGAAAGCTGCAGCGCGGTCAGCGCGGCCGAAGCGCCGGGCAGCGCGGTGACGGGGATGTTGTGATCGATGCAATCACGCACCAGCTTATAACCCGGGTCCGAGACAAGCGGCGTGCCCGCATCGCTGACAAGCGCAATCGTATCGCCCGCACGCAAACGATTGACGAGCACAAGCCGCTGCCGGTCCGCATTATGGTCGTGATAGGGCGTAAGATGGGCGCGTATGCCGTAGCGCGCGAGCAGCGCGCCGGTGGTGCGCGTGTCTTCGCAAGCCACGCAGCCCGCGGTGGAAAGCAGCGCGAGCGCGCGCAGCGTAATGTCGCCGCTATGACCGATCGGCATGGCGACAAGATAGAGGCCGGGGGCAAAATCTTGCGCGGCGGGCGGTTTACTTCCCGCGTCCGTCCCGCTAGCTTTGTGCGCAACCTTTTCGCCCGCACCCTGCCGCATCGCGGCAAGGGCCGTTCGGGCAATTTCGGAGTAATCTTGCGATGCGCGTTTCGCCTTTGTCATGTCTGCGCCTGGTTCCGGCTTTCGGGCTCGTTCTGGCATGCCTTGTTGCCTGCGGCGGCACTGTACCCGGTTCAAGGCAACAGACGCAAATCATACCCCCCGCCTGGCCGCAGGGCGGGAAGGAACCCCCGCCTTATTACGGCGAACGCATGCAGCCCCCCGCCCGGCTGGACCGGCAGGCGCTGCCGCGCAATATCGGCCAGCCTTATACGGGTCCGGCGGGCGCCGCGCAGCCGGGCAAGCAGGTTTATAACCTTTCCGGGCAGGACAGGCACGGCCCTTCCATGGGCGGCACAAGCCCGGCGGTGCAAACCGCGCCGGCGACGCGCGTCGCGCTTTTGCTGCCGCTTTCCGGCGCGCAGGCAAAGCTGGGCATGGCGTTGCAAAACGCGGCGCAGCTCGCGGTGTTCGACAATGCCGGCAACGATTTCGAATTGATGCCGCGCGACACGGGCGATACGCCCGAAGGCGCGCAACTGGCGCTGCGCGATGCGCTGGCGAGCGGCGCGAAGCTGATCATCGGCCCGCTGTTTTCTTCCTCGGTCTCCGCGATCAAGCCGCTGGCGCAAAGCGCGAATGTGCCGGTGCTGGCGCTATCGAACGATACCGCGATGGCGGGCGAAAATATCTACATCACCGGCTTTTCCCCCGCGGCGCAGGTTGAACGCATCATCGGGTTCGCGCAAACGCAGGGCGTGAAGCGTATCGCGGCGCTGGTGCCGCGCGGCGGGTATGGCGATGTCGTGCAAGGCGCGCTTGCCGGCGCCGCCGCGCGCAGCGGCGCGAAGATCGTGCGCATCGAACAATATGATCCGGCGGCAATGGTGATGGGCGCACAGCTCGACACTATCGCAAAGTCGCAAGGCGGGATCGACGGCATCCTGATTGCCGAAGGCGGCGACAGGTTGCGCAGCATCGCCACGCAATTGGCGGCGCGCGGCATCGATCTTTCCCGCATCCATCTTCTCGGCACCGGTTTGTGGGATGAAGCGGATGTCGGGCGCGGCGCGCCCGCGCTGGCGGGCGGCTGGTTCGCCGCGCCGGACAACGGGCGGCTGGGCAGCTTCATCGCCAGTTACGAGGAAACCTTCGGGCAAAAGCCGCCGCGCATCGCCTCGCTGGCCTATGACGCGGCCGCCATGGCGGTCACGCTGAGCCGCCGCGCGGGCAGCCTGACCCCGGCGGCGCTTTCCGGCATGCGCACCTTCGAAGGTATTGACGGCCCCATCCGCCTGACGGCGGCGGGCCGGGTCGAACGCAGCCTCGCGGTCTATCAGGTTACGCCCGAAGGCATCGCCCGGACGGACGAAGCGCCGGGGTTGTAAAACGGCGCAGTCGCGGTTTCGGGCGGCGAACGCATGTGAGCGCCCGCAGAACAGTCGCGCAAAAACAAATACCTAAAATTTGATCTATCGCGTTTTTTTCCGCGCCGGCGGATTTATCGTTTCGAAATCCCCTCAAATTGCTTGCAAGTAAAGACGGCCCCTCTGGGCAGGCCGTGATGCAAGTAAAACGGGGCCTGAAAACAGGGGGTTTTGGGGGTGCCGAATTAGTTGCGAACAATTTGAGTTAAATTGTTAATTTATCAATTGTATCAATGACTTAGCTGCGAAAATTCAGGTCCTGTTAACCGCGCCCGCTTAACCTGAACCTATGAGCAGCACGCATGAAAAAGAACGCAAATTGGGCCTGATCCGGGTAAGGGGCGTAAACGGCCATGCCGATTTCGTCCGCTACACCAACGACAAACGCTCTTTCACCCAGGACCTGCTGACCGAGCTGCGCAACAACCCGGCCCGCAAGAACGAACTCGATATCCGCAGCCTCGATCTTTCCGGCGCGGATCTCAGCAAGATGGATCTCAGCGGCCTGAACCTCGCGGGCATGAACCTCAAGGGCGCGAACCTCAAGGGCGCGAACCTGACCAACACCAACCTGCGCGGCGCGAACCTCGAAGGCTGCAACCTCGAAGGCGCGAACTTCTCGGGCGCGAACCTGCAGAACGCAAAGCTGGCCGGTTCCAAGATCGGCGGCGCGGTGTTCGACCGCACCGATGCGCGCGGCGCGGATTTCACCAAGGTGCGCGGTGCCGCCCTGTTCAACGGCGGCTTTGCCGGTGCCTGCTTCGCCGGCGCGCAGATCGCGGGCTCCAACCTTCGCGACAGCAACTTCGACAACGCGCAGATGCGCGGCGTGGACCTGACCAACGCCACCGGCGACAACGTGAAATTCACCAATGCCAAGATGCAGGGCGCCAGCCTGAACAACGCGGCGCTGGATAATGCCAACTTTTCGGGCGCTGATCTGCAGGGCGCTGATCTGCGCTACGCCGGCCTGCGCCATGCTTCGTTCGCCAGCGCGAACCTTTCGGGCGCACTGGTCAACGGCAGCACCGATCTGGGCAAGGCCGATCTGAGCTACGCCGCCACCGCCGGCACCAACATCACCGTCGCCAACATTGCCGGCGCCGAGCTGCGCGGCATGAAGTTCGGTAACCGGAACATGACCGACCGCGCCGAAAGCACCCTGATCGCAGGCAACGCGGCGCTGGAAACCGATTACAAGGGCGGCAACGACAGCTGCCGTCCGGTGATGTCCTTCAAGGCGGGTGACCGCTACGCCTCGCTCAAGGCGGCCCCCGGCCCGTCACTGACCGTGCGCAAGCCGGGCACGGAACTGGAAATGCCGGTGCGCCCGGCCGCGGCCTTCAAGCACGCGTTCCCGACCCCCTCGCCGATGGCGGCGTAATCGCCCGGAAAACAAGGGTTTCCAGGTTCTAGGCGGTTTCGTCCGCCAGCAAATACCCAAGCACGCCGTTCAATCTTTGCAGCCCCGCAGGCGTGGCGCGCAGCGCCGTATCATCCAGCGCAATCAACCCTTCTTCCGCAAGCTTCGTGATTTTCCGTGCCGGCAGCGTATCCGCAATATCGCCGCCGAACTTTGCGCGCCAATGCGCCCGGGCTATGCCGGTGCGCAGCCGCAGCCCCATCATCAGCGCTTCGCGCTGCGCCGTTGCGCTGCCTATGCCGTCGCAAAGACGCTGCCCGTGCCCGTCCCGCTCCACCTGCCCAAGCCACACTTCTGGCATGCGGTGGTTTTCGGTGGCAAAGCGCGCGCCGTCCGCGCCCGCATAGCGCCCGTGCGCCCCGGCGCCGATACCGATGTAATCATTATAATGCCAGTAAGCCAGATTATGACGCGAAGCATCGCCCGCGCGCGCATGGTTTGAGATTTCGTATGCGGGCAACCCGGCCGCTTCCATAATTTCCTGCGTCAGCTCATACATCGTGCCCGCTTCTTCGGTTTCCGCCGCCAGCTTCTCGCCGCGCCCTGCGCGGGTCGCGAACTGCGTGCCGGGCTCTATCGTCAACTGGTAAAGCGAAAGATGCCCGCGTGCCATAACAAGCGCGTCCGCCAATTCGGCGCGCCATGCGGCTTGCGTCTGCCCGGCGCGGGCATAGATAAGATCGAAGGAAAAACGCGGGAATATTTTGGCCGCCAGCGCAACCGCGGCACGCGCTTCGGCGGCGCTGTGCCCGCGCCCCAATGCCATAAGCGCGGCATCATCAAGCGCCTGCACGCCAAGCGAAACGCGCCCCACCCCGGCCGTGCGCAAATCGCGGAACTTCCCGGCTTCGACCGATGTCGGGTTGGCTTCCAGGGTAATTTCGATATCGTCCGCCGCGCGCCAGTACTGCGTAGCGGCATCCACCAGCGCGGCGACATGGGCCGGGTCCATCAGCGAAGGCGTGCCGCCGCCGAAAAAAATGGATGCAAGCGTGCGCCCGGGCAAAAGCGCGGCATAGTGCCCAAGTTCGCGCAGCAGCGCGGCGGCGACGCCGTCTGCGGGGGCATTGTCCCGCACATGGCTGTTGAAATCGCAATAGGGGCATTTGCTGAGGCAAAAGGGCCAGTGGATATAAAGCGCGAGCGTATCGCTCATTCCCAGAAACAGCGTTCGATAAGTTTCCGGAATGCCTGCGCGCGGTGGCTGATGCGCTGCTTTTTCAGCGGGCTCATTTCCGCAAAGGTGCGGTTGCTGCCCGCCGGCACAAAGAACGGATCGTATCCAAACCCGGCATCGCCGCGCGGCGGCCACACAATGGCGCCATCGATACGCCCGACGACGGTTTCGCAATGCCCGTCCGGCCAGGCCAGCGCCAGCGCGCAAATAAAGCATGCGCTGCGGTCCGGCGCGTCGGCCATGCGTTCGTGGACATGCTGCATGGCGGCTTCGAAATCCTTTTCGCCTGCGGCATTTTTTGGCGCCCAGCGGGCCGAGCGAATGCCGGGTTCGCCGCCCAGCGCGGTGACGCTCAGGCCGCTATCGTCCGCAAGCGCAATTTCGTTCGCCGTCTGCGCGGCGGTGCGGGCCTTGATCATGGCGTTGGCGGAAAAGCTGTCGCCCGATTCTTCCGGCTCGTCCAGCCCAAGTTCGCCCGCGCTGACGATCGCGAGCCGGTGCGGTTCGCTCACGCGGCCGCCGAGAAAGCCGCGGATCTCGACAAGCTTGTCATGGTTGTGCGTAGCCGCCACAAGCCGCGGCGCATCGAAGCGGCGGCCGCGATAGCGCGCGGCGTTCGGCGCGGCCGCAAGCACGCTCACGCCAGGGCTTCCTGCTGCTTGGCGCGCAAAATCGCGGTGCCTTCGCGCGCAAGCTTCATCAGCTGCTGGAACTGTTCTTCGGAAAACGGCTTCTGTTCGGCGGTGCCCTGCACCTCCACGATTCCGCCGCTGCCCGTAAGCACGAAGTTCGCATCCGCCTGCGCGTTGCTGTCTTCCGCGTAATCGAGATCGAGCACGGCGGCATTGTTGTAAAGGCCGCACGAAATCGCGGCGACGCTGTCGGTCAGCGGCGGTTTCTTCAGCCGACCGATGCGCACCAGATGCTTGCAAGCGAGCGCAAGCGCGACATAGCCGCCGGTAATCGCGGCGGTGCGCGTACCGCCGTCGGCCTGCAGCACATCGCAATCGATCTTGATCTGCATTTCGCCGAGCGCGGCGCGGTCGGTCACCGCGCGCAGCGCGCGCCCGATCAGCCGCTGGATTTCCTGCGTTCGTCCGCTTTGTTTGCCTTTTGCCGCTTCGCGCTCGGTGCGCTCCGATGTGGCGCGCGGCAGCATGCCGTATTCCGCCGTCACCCAGCCAAGACCGGTGCCGCGCAGCCAGGATGGCGTGCGCTCATCGATGCTGGCGGTACACAATACATGTGTATCGCCGCATTTGATCAGACACGATCCTTCGGCATATTTCGCGGCATTGATATCGAGCTGGATGGCGCGCAGCTCGCCTACGGTTCTTCCGGATGGACGCATTATGGTTTCCTTAAGTTTAATTAAGCGGACGATAACGGTTTGCTTGTGTAATGGCAAAAGCAATGGCCGGAAATGAGTCGGTTCGATTTCGAAACAATATGCCTTAAATGAAAGGTAAAATTAACCAAGACTGTTTCGGAAGCGTATATTTTGCCATATTCATCAACTAGTTACCCAATTAATCCCTTGTTAAGAGATTTGCTGTCAAATTGATAATGTAGCGACATAAACCGGGCAGAGGTGGGGACCATGCCAATTGTAAATGTAGATGGAAACAGGTTGTCGGAAAGGGATCTGAGCGCCCTTGGCGCTGTTGAACAGGTTTCCTTCACTATGCGTCACCCTGACGGCCCTTTGCTTCGCTGGAAATATATGAACCAGGAAGAAACCTTGAAGAAATTGATCGACGAAGAATTTTGGGTGGAGGAATAACACATGTCTTGGGCACCAACCGCTCGTATGGCAACCAAAGCCGGGCTTGTTCCTTGGAGACTTACTCAAACGGCATCGTCTGCTGTGGGTAGTGGCTTTGAATCGATAGGCTCTCTTCTGAAAGGCAAGCCCATTACTGCCGTAAAGCAATTTGCAGGCGGCTTGGGCAAACTGTTCAGCGGTGTAGGCCGGGTGCTGCAGGGCACATCCCTTACACCAGGCAGAAATGCCACGAATTCATTGCGTGACAGAAATCCAAAACTTCAGCCTGGAAGCGCATAGTTTCCAGAAATAGTGTGCAAATCAAAACACGCGGGCCTCTCTCCCCCGCGTGTTTTTTTCAGAAACAGAAAATTTTTCTGCTAAGGAAATAAAAATGGCTCTTCCGGCGATCGCAGCAAAAGCCGCCATGTTTGCGGTAAAGCACCCGAAAGTTACCGCGGCTGTGCTCAAATTCGCGGGCAAATCCATAGCAAAGCGAATGGGTGGCAGCGCCACAAAACCCGCTGCCAGATTCGGCGCCCGCGGCCCTAAATTTACATCGTAATAGCCTAAGAATTTATTTGGCCAGCATCGGCCCCAAAGGTTTCCCGGCAAGTATGTGAATGTGGAAGTGCGGCACTTCCTGGTGCGCGTTGGCCCCGTGGTTGGCGATCAGGCGGTAACCGCCCGGCACAGCGCCGGCATCGCGCGCCATCTTGCCGACCGCGCGCCAAAAACCTTCGATCTCCTCCGCGCTGGCGGACGCGCTGAAATCGTCCAGCGAAACATAGGATCCCTTCGGTATCACAAGTATGTGCGTGGGCGCTTGCGGGTTGATATCGGGGAACGCGAGCGCGAAACCGTCTTCGAACAGTTTCTTGCACGGTATCTCGCCGCGCAGTATTTTCGCGAACACATTGTTGCTGTCGTAGGCCATCACGCCCTCCGTCCGTTATTTGGTTTTTGCGAGCGCTTCCTTGGGGTCGATGCGACCGTCATACAAGGCGCGGCCGATGATTGCGCCCGCAATGCCGGCCTTTTCCTGTTTCTTCAGCTCTTCAAGGTCGTTCAGGCTGGCGACGCCCCCGGAAGCGATCACGGGCGTCGTGAGCGCGAAAGCAAGATCGACCGTGGCTTCAACATTCACGCCGCCCAAAGCGCCGTCGCGATCAATGTCGGTATAGATAATGGCGGAAACGCCGGCATCTTCGAAGCGCAGCGCGAGATCAAGCGCTTTCATCGCCGTATCTTCCGCCCAGCCTGAAACCGCCACGGTGCCGCTACGCGCATCGATCGCCACCGCGATCTTGCCCGGAAACTGGGCGCAGGCCTCTTTCACCAATTCCGGGTGACGCGCGGCGACGGTACCGAGCACGACGCGCGAAACGCCTTTTTGCAGCCAAGCTTCGATCAGCGCGATGTTACGAATGCCGCCGCCGAGCTGGACCGGGATCTTGACGTCGGCCAGAACCTCGTCCACCGCATCGCCGTTCACCGGCTTGCCCGCAAAGGCGCCGTTCAGGTCAACGATATGCAGCCATTCGAAGCCCTGCGCCGCGAACGCCCTGGCCTGCGCCGCCGGGTTGTTGCCGAATACGGTCGCTTGCTCCATGTCGCCATGCACGAGCCGTACGACATTGCCGTCCTTGATATCGATCGAAGGGTACAGGATCATGGCGGCTTTTATAGCGGGTTTAGCGGGCTTGGCAAAGCCGGGCTTGTAATTTTCTTGCTCCGTTCCTATCTATGCAGGGCAACAAGGGAAGCCGCATGTTCGACCATAACGACCCGTCCAAATGGTATGGCACTACCATCATTGCCATCCGCAAGGGTGGCACAGCCGTGATCGCGGGCGACGGGCAGGTTTCAATGGGACAAACCGTGATGAAAGCCAATGCCCGCAAGGTGCGGCGGCTGAAATCTGGTTCCGGCGGCAATGATGTGATCGCGGGCTTTGCCGGCGCCACGGCCGACGCCTTCGCCCTGTTCGAGCGGCTTGAGGGCAAGCTCGAAAAGCATCCGGGCCAGCTTCTGCGCGCCTGCGTCGAAATGGCCAAGGATTGGCGCACCGATCGCTACCTGCGCCGTCTTGAAGCCCTGATGGCGGTGGCAGACGGCGAAACATCGCTGATCATCACCGGCACCGGCGATGTGCTGGAACCCGAAGACGGCATCATCGGCATCGGTTCGGGCGGGCCTTACGCGCTCGCGGCCGCCCGCGCGCTGATGGATAACGAAAAGCTGGATGCCGAAGCGATCGCGCGGCGCGCGCTTTCGATCGCCGCCGATATCTGCGTCTATACCAACAACAACATCACTTTGGAAAAAATCGCGTGACCGAACTATCTCCGCGCGAAATCGTCATCGAACTTGATCGCCACATCATCGGCCAGCAGGACGCGAAGCGCGCCGTCGCCGTCGCGTTGCGCAACCGCTGGCGGCGCCAGCAATTGCCCGAAGGCCTGCGCGAAGAGGTTTTGCCCAAAAACATCCTGATGATCGGGCCCACCGGCGTCGGCAAGACCGAGATTGCCCGCCGCCTCGCCAAGCTGGCGCAGGCGCCCTTTATCAAGGTCGAAGCCACCAAATTCACCGAAGTCGGCTATGTCGGGCGCGATGTCGAACAGATTGTGCGCGACCTGGTCGAGGTTTCCCTGAAGCTCACGCGCGAAAAAATGCGCGCGGAGGTCGAGGCGCGGGCCAAGGCCAACGCGGAAGAGCGCGTGGTCGATGCGCTTGTGGGCGGCAGCGCCGCGCCGGAAACGCGCCAGAAATTCCGCGATAAATTGCGCGCGGGCGAGCTGAACGACAAGGAAATCGAAATTACGGTCACCGATAATGCGGGCGGCACGCTGCCCACCTTCGATGTGCCGGGCATGCCGGGCGCGCAGATGGGCATGCTCAACCTCAACGATATTTTCGGCAAGGCCATGGGCGGGCGCACGCGTGCGCGCAAATGCACGGTGGCCGAGGCGCATGATATCCTTATGGCCGAAGAGTCCGACAAATTGCTCGATACCGATGCGCTGGCGAGCGAAGCGATCCGGAATGTCGAACAAAACGGCATCGTGTTCCTCGACGAGATTGATAAAATCGCGGCGCGCAGCGACCATGTGCGCGGCGGCGGCGATGTCAGCCGCGAGGGCGTGCAGCGCGATCTGCTGCCGCTGATCGAGGGCACCTCGGTCAGCACCAAATACGGTACAGTGCAAACCGATCATATCCTCTTCATCGCTTCGGGCGCGTTCCATCTTGCCAAGCCATCCGATTTGCTGCCCGAATTGCAAGGCCGCCTGCCGATCCGGGTCGAGCTTGCCTCGCTTTCGCGCGACGATTTTCGCCGTATCCTGACCGAGCCGGAAGCCAGCCTGATCACGCAATACAAGGCGCTTCTGGCGACCGAAGGCATAACGCTGACATTCGAGCCCGCCGCGATCGACGAGCTCGCCGGCCTTGCCGCCAATGTCAATCAGAGCGTCGAGAATATCGGCGCCCGGCGGCTGCATACGGTGCTTGAAAAGCTGCTCGAGGATATCAGTTTCGATGCCGGCGATCCGGCGAAGGGCGGCCCGAAATCCATCGCCATCACCGCGGGTGACGTAAAGGAAAAACTGGCGGCGCTGACGCAAAACGCCGACCTGTCGAAATTTATTCTCTAGCCGCTAAATAGCGAGATTGTTGGAAAGCGTGCCCCGGTTTAAATGCCATACCGGCGAAGGGCGCTTGAACTTGCGCGCAACCGCGATCAGCGGCAAACGCGAAGCCGCATAGGTGAAAGGCAGCCCGCGCGCGGGGTCGTCGGCCAGCGCCGGGTTTTTCGTGCGCCTCAATATCTCCCGCGCCGTCAAAATCTCGACGCCGCTGATCTCGCCCTTCGTGTTGCGCAGCTGCGTATCGCGGTCGATGGCGGTCAGCGGTTTCGCGCGGCGCGTATATTCGCGCATCGAAAGCTTATAGACACAGGTGTGCTGGTGTACGTTGCGGTATTGCGGGTTATCGGGCTTGTAAAAGCTTTCGCCCAGAAGTTTCAGCTGTCTTGGATTGACATCCGGCAAGGCGGGCTTGCCGCGCGCATCCCTGACCTCTTCGCCCATTTCGCGCACGGCGGCGACGCGCATGTCGTTGTTGTCTTCGGGGTCCGCAAGGCCGCCGGGGTTGCCGTACCTGCCGTCCGCGTGCCGGATCAGCACGAAACGCGCCGATTTCCACATTATCCACGGCTTGTAATACAGGATGCAGGAAGATCCCTTGATCGCGCCTTCATATGTTTCGGATTCGACGAACATGCCGGCACTATCCTTGGCATGGCCGCCGCTGGCAATTATTTTCTATGGTTAACGCGCCGCCGCAAGCCGCGCGCGGCGGGCCATGATCACGGCAACGAGCACGCTGTTGGCCGCAATCAGCGCGGCGGGGTACAGCGCGGTGGTGAGCGAATAGACGCTGATTGCGGCAATCGATGCGATATGTTTGGCGTTGCTGATCACGTAATGCAGCGCCATTTCCTCGCGCGGCCTTGCCCACGATTTGCGCAGTGTCGGCCCGTAGCCGAGCAGATCGACGGCAGTTACAAGCAGCACGGCAGCCAGCGGCTCGTCGGTCGCGGCCCAGAGCGGAATGGCGGCCAGCGCAGCCGCAAGAAAAGCCCAGTCGCTGCGCGTAATGTTTTTCTCGCCGCCGTACAGCGCCATCGCGGCAATGACGATGCAAAAACCCGCGCTACAGGCCGTGGCCCAGTATCCCGGCCCGGCCGCGCCCGCATATTGCGCGGCAGCGGCGATGCTCATCAAAAGGCTCCAGATCGCCCACGAAAAAACATGCGGGCGGTTGCTGCCGCGCCATGTCATCCATACATAAGGCGCATAGGCCGCCACCGTGAGCAGCAGCGAAAGATAGCCGAAAAGGCCCTTATCCATCGCGCCCCGCCCGTTTCTGCCCGCGGCGCAGCACGACATAAAGCGCGCCGTTGCCGCCGTGACGCGGCGCGGCGGGTTCGGCGCCGATAACCGATTGCATGAATTCCGGCGCGCGCAGCCAGCGCGGCACGTCCGCGCGCAAAACGCCGCTCTTGCCCGTAATCACAAGCACGCAGCGCATAGCGCCGCGCCGGGCGATGGCGATAAAATGTTTCAAGGCTTCATAGGCTTCCGGGCGCGTCATGCCGTGCAGATCGATGCGCGCTTCAAGCGGCACGCGCCCGACCCGTAATTTTTTAACGATGTTGCGGTCAAGCTGCCAGCCGCGATCGTCCGCCGTCACGGCAATATGCACGCGCGGCACGTTCTTGTGCTGGAAACTGTCCGGATCGGGCACGATGGCCGGGCCGGCGCCTTGCCGGCGCGGGGCGGGCCGGGGCTTCTTTGCCGTTTCCGTTTTTTTGCGCGCGTCCGCGCCGCGCTTCAACGGCTTGATGCCGCGCGCGTATTCCCGCCAGAACCGTTCGTCTTTTTCATCCATGCAGCCAACCACGAATTCTCTACGACTCGCCCCATATTCAATATGCGGTACAATGCTTTATAAAAGCACGGTTTTTGTGCCGTATAGTTAACGTCTGCGTTTGTTTTTTAGTTTCTTCGCTCCATGATACGATTAAAATGAAGCCCATATAACAACAGCTTTTAAAGAGGCAAAAAATGAGCCGGAGCAACATTGCCAAAGGCAAAATCATATCGGCAGACGTTATCGATGCCGTCGCTTTTTCTGCAAGCGGCCCCACCCATGTTACCGCTTATTCCACGGTCAAGCCCGGCACGGATGGCGCGGTGAAAATGGTCGCGATCGAGCTAAGCAAGCGCACACCCGGGCGCGCCGTACTTGCTGCAAGCCTCGGCATAGCCGCCTTAGCTGCATTCTCTATCGGCTTCTGGGCGCTCATTCCGGCAGCACTTGGTGTCGGCGCTTCCATCCTTACGGAAAGGCTTTCGCGCGAAAAAATCCTGCTTAGCCAGAAGGCGGTTGATGGTCTGATACAAAAAGAATATCCGGATCTCACGGAAGCGCATCCGGATCATGTCCCCTTAACTGTCGCCAGAAGGCTTGTCGGCAATCGCGTCACGCTCGAAACCTCCGCCCCCAATGATACGTCGGAAAATGGCGGCGTATGGGAAAATTTCGGCAGCAAGCTTGGCTATCGCCGTGTCGCCGCTAGTTTGAAATTCGGCTAACGCGCCGCGTTCTTCGGCACCAGCATCCAATAACCGCCGCGGCTTTGCATGACGCCCGCCATTTCCTCGGCGCGCGCGCCATGGCCCCAGAACAAATCGCCGCGCACGGGCCCCTTGATCGCGCCGCCCGTATCTTGCGCTATCACCAGCCTTTGAATGCGCATGCCCGGCCCTTCAGGGCTTTCGATATCGAGCCAGAGCGGCGTGCCGTAGGCGATGAAGTGACGATCGACCGCCGCGCTGCGCAGCGGCGTCAATACGACGCCCTGCGCGCCCACCGCGCCTTCGGCTTCGCGTTCTTCGAAAAACACATAAGATTCGTTTTTGTTCATCACGCTCTGCGCGGTCTGCGGGTTGGCGGAAAGCCAGGCGCGGATTTTCTGCATCGTGATTTTTTCGTCTTCCGCGAACAGCCCGTCATCGCGCATCGCGCGGCCGACCGCGGTATAAGGGTGCCCGTTCTGGATCGCATAGCCGGCATGCATGACCGTGCCGTCATCGAGTTCGATACGGCCTGAACCCTGTATTTCAAGGAAAAAGGCGCCGACCGGGTCATCCACCCATGCCAGCGCGCGCGCCGGCACGCCCAAGGCCGCAATCTCCGCCCGCTTGGCATAGGGCACGAATATCTTGCCTTTCGCATCCTGCTGCACGCGGCCCGTAACGCGCTGCCCCGCAAGGCTATCGAGGAACAAGCCAAGATCGGCGGTCACAAGATCGTCCGGGCGGGCGTAAAGCGGGTATTGATAAGGCCCGCCGCGCATGCGCGCGCCGCGCAGCGAAGGTTCGTAATACCCCGTGAAAAGCCCGTCCGCATCGCCGTTGCTGGTGGCACGCATGGGCGTGAAATAGGTTTCAAAATACGCGCGCGCGGCTTCGCCGTCACCCGCCGGCACAGCTTCAAGCGCCGCGCAGGGCACGAGCCAATCGGCAACTTTCCCGGCTGCGCCGAAATCCTGCGCCGGATCCTTGCGCGCAACCAGCGCGCATGATTTTTGCAAGGGTTCAAGCGCTTCCGCCGTATTATCAGCGCGCCAGCCGGGCAATTGCGCGAAGCTTGCGGGTTGTAAAATCAATGCTTCGGGCTGCGGGCCTTTCGGCACCTGCGCGCAAGCGGCCACAAACAAAAGCGCCGCAAGGGCAATATGGCGCGGCGATGCAGGGGATGGTCGCACTTGTATGCTCTATGAACGGGTTTCAACCAAAAGCCAGTTCGGATCGCCCGATTTCACATCGCGCGCGAAAGTCCAGCTATCTTCGACTTCCTCGGCCTTGCCGGGCAGGCCCGCCACAACATTACCTGCGGCGTCGCGCGTTACATTGATCTGGTCGCTCACATATTTCACGGTCAGAAGCGCGCGCGTGCCTTCAAGCTTCGCGCGCGCGAGATCGGCGTCGCGAATGTTCTTGATCTCGGTTTCCTGTCTTTCGCCCGCCTTCTGGCGTTCCTGCACCGCCTGTTCGAACTGCGCGAAAACGCGCGAGGAAAGCAGCGGCTTCAAAACCTTCAGCTCGCCCGCCGCAAAGGCGGAAACGATCATGCCGAAAGCGCTGCGCGCGCCCGCAAGAAAAGCCTTTTCGTCAAACGAAGGATCGGCGGCGGTGATGGCCTCGATCCCGCCGATAAGGCTTTCGGGCGCGGCCTTGAAAGCGGGCAGCGCGCGCGGCCGGTCGAACTTTTCGGAGCGAATTACGTTTTCCTCGTCATCGCCCAAATTGCCGTCCCGCGCGCCGTCATCCTTTTCGGCTTTCTTATCCTTGCCTGCGCCGCGCGAAGGGGCAGAAAACGGGTTCGGGCGCTGCTCCTCGCCGTCATTGCGGCGGCCAAGGATCGCGCGCAACTTGAATATGAGCACGGCCGCAACAAGGGCAAAGACAATGATATCGAGATAAGCCATGACACCCTGAGATCTTGCGCGCCGCATGGGCCGGGAAGCGGGATACGCCTGATTAATGCGCCAGCGGCGCGGCTTTTTCAAGAGGGCAGCGCGCATACGCGTGCGCGGCGCGGCAAAGCGGCGGCCATTAAAGAGGTTGCCGCTGCGCAAGCACCATGTTACCCCCTGCTTATCGAAGCCGGAAGCAGGATAGGAGCCACGCCATGAACGATACGCCCGCAGGCGCAGCAGGCAGCAACGTGCCGCAACAAATGACGGTCAACGCCCAGTATATGAAGGATTTTTCCTTCGAAAGCCCGTCCGCGCCGCGCATCTTCGGCGAACAGCCGAACGCCGAGCCGCGCGTGGAGGTGAACGTGAACGTCACCTCGCAGCCGCTGGCGGAAAATGTCTATGAAGTGGCGCTGCGCCTGAAGACGGAATCGAAAATCGGGGATAAAACCGCGTTCATTTGCGATCTTACCTATGCATGCATCGCCACCATGCCGGCGATGGCGGAGCCTCAGCTGCGCGCGGCTTTGATGGTCGAATGCCCGCGGCTGCTGTTCCCGTTCGCGCGCGCGATCATTGCCGACGCGGTACGCGAAGGCGGGTTTCCGCCCTTGATGCTGGCGCCGGTCGATTTTGCCGGCATGCTGCGGCAAAACGAGGCGCAGGCAAGAAGCGCGGCCAACGCGTAGCATATAAGCGCGACGATCACCGCCGCCTCAGGCCAGCACGGCGCCGGCGACAAGGCACAGCGCAAGGGTGCAAACAACAAACAATACGGGCACATGCGCGGACGCGCGTTTCACGCTTTCCATCGTTATCTCCATCAAACAGACGGGCTATGCAAGTTTCCGGTGCGGGGCGGAACAATGACCCCGCGTTTCATCAAGCTATAAAACGGTTATAGCGCATTTGTGCTAAAATTTTCTGAGTTTTTGGTTACCGGAATCTTACTTTGTCTTTTTTTCCGGTTGCTATCGCGGGGAGCCGAAACGCAAATCCACCGTGCTCGGCGCTTTTTGCAAATAGATTTTATAACGGAAGGAAACGCCGGGCTCCATCGGATCAAGCACGTCGTTCAAAATAATGCGGTTGCCGTGCTGGCTGTAGGTCAGCTCGCGCCCGCGCTCGAGATCGAGCTGCGGCAGCAAGTCGTGGTGGCGGTTGCTGTAGGCGGCGCGCGTACCGTTGCCGCCGTCCATCATGGTCGATGCACTCGGCCCGCTTTTGAAATCGGGCACGACCTTGGGGTCGATCCAGGCATAGGGTTTTTCGGGGCCGGTGCTGTCGGTCCAGGCTTGGGCGGCGGGCGCGAACAGCAGAAACGCAAAAAATAACAAAAGGGAGACGGCCGCGGCGGGCGCCGCAAGCTTTTCATGCATGGCATGGCCGCACAAACGCACCATAGCCTCGACCCCCTTTCCATACCGCATCGCGTTTATGCCAACGCGGCCACGTATGGCCGCAGGACGCGACGGGAGGGCCAGATGCCGGGTTCACGAGCAGGGGGTTTTGTTTGTTGGTTATGCCCCCGTCAGGGAACTCTTTTTCCTGTTGGCCGCAAGGCCTGCGGCAACGGGGCATCCTGCCCTTAACGCCATTATACGGCCGTTAGGGCTAATAAAGTGTTACGGAAGTTACGCCGGATTAAGACTTGTCGTGCACTACAGCAAAACCCGGTTTACTGGTTCATGCTGTCGAAGAAGTCGTTGTTTGTCTTCGATGTCCGTAGCTTTTCGAGCAGGAATTCCACCGCGTCGGTCACGCCCATGGGCAACAGAATGCGGCGCAACACCCACATCTTGGTCATGGTGGGCTTATCGACCAGAAGCTCTTCCTTGCGCGTGCCCGATTTGGTGATATCGATCGCGGGGAAGCTGCGGCGATCGGAAAGCTTGCGATCGAGGATGATTTCGGAATTGCCGGTGCCCTTGAATTCTTCAAAGATCACTTCGTCCATGCGGCTGCCGGTATCGATCAGCGCGGTGGCGATGATGGTCAGCGAGCCGCCTTCCTCGATATTGCGCGCGGCGCCGAAGAAGCGCTTGGGGCGCTGCAACGCATTGGCGTCCACGCCGCCGGTCAGAACCTTGCCCGAAGACGGCACAACGGTGTTGTAGGCGCGTGCAAGGCGCGTGATGCTGTCGAGCAAGATCACGACGTCGCGCTTGTGCTCCACAAGCCGCTTGGCCTTCTCGATCACCATTTCGGCGACCTGCACGTGGCGCGAGGCCGGTTCGTCGAAGGTCGAGGAAATCACCTCGCCCTTCACCGAGCGCGCCATGTCCGTGACTTCTTCCGGCCGTTCGTCGATCAAAAGCACGATCAGATAGACTTCCGGATGGTTCTGCGCGATCGAATGCGCGATGTTCTGCAGCATCACGGTCTTGCCGGTGCGCGGCGGCGCGACCACGAGCGCGCGCTGGCCTTTGCCGACGGGGCAGATCAGGTCGATGATGCGGGCGGTGAAATCCTTGCGCTCGGTTTTGGTGATCTTGGTGGCGCGCACCTTGCCGGGCTTGCCGTCGGCGCCGGCCTTTTCGATCTTGATTTCCTTCGGTGCCGGCAGGGTTTCGGCCTCGACCTCGATTTCGAGCTTCAACCGCTCATCGGGATACAGCGGCGTCAGGTTGTCGAAATTGATGCGGTGACGGACCTTGTCCGGCTCGTCGAAATTGACCTTGTTGACCTTGAGCAGGGCGAAATAGCGTTCGCCTTCCTTCGGCGAGCGGATCTCGCCTTCAACCGTGTCGCCGGTGCGCAAACCGAATTTGCGGACCTGGCTTGGGGAAACATAGATGTCGTCCGGCCCGGGCAAATAGTTACTTTCGGGCGAGCGCAGGAAGCCGAAGCCGTCCTGCAAAACTTCAAGCACGCCTTCGCCGCTGATGGTCTGGTCCTGTTCGGCCAGTGCCTTCAGGATCGCGAACATCATATCCTGCTTGCGCAGCGTGCCCGCGTTTTCGATTTTCAGTTCTTCGGCCTGCTGCAAAAGCTCGGCCGGCGTCTTGGCTTTCAATTCGCGTAAATTCATTTTGTATTCTGGTCCTGTGTGATTGGTTTTTTCGGGTCCGTTTGGGGTAATCCAAGATGGTTTGCTGCGCAGGAATACGGGCTTATGGCCGGGATAAAGCGCAGGGTTCAGGGGAAGGTCCGGCCGGGCCGATGCTTAAACGCTGATGCTAATTGTTAATATTTATGCATCTTACCGCGGCGGGATTAAAGATGTGTTACCCGAACCGGCCGGGCCTGTCAAAGAAAATTTGCAGGAAATACGGCATATAGCGGGCCCCGCTTCTTCCGCGGCCCCGGCGGCGCGGCGGGCAAGGCCGGTTCAAACCAAATCTTTCGTTAAAACCTTTTCCTTGGCGGCACGCGGGCCTATCACCCTGGCGCGCAGCCCCGCCAGATATTCGGGCATGAAATGTATGTCGGCGAGCAAATCGGCCGCCGCCTTGTACAGCTTCGCCTGCAGCGCAAAGCCCGCCTCGCGCGCCATGCTCTCCGCGCCCGCCACCGTTAAGTAAAGCAGCGCCACCTGCGCGGCCGCATGCGCCTCTTCGGGCGTCATGTTCAGGCGCGCGCCTGCAGCAGCAACCGTGACGGCACCCGCGCCTTCAAAGCAGCGGCGCAGCGCGCGGGCGCGGCGCGCATTGATCAGCGGTCTGCGTTTTTGCGGCATCACATGTTCGCCGCGCGCGCGTTGCAGCCGCTTGCGGCGCGCCGTAATCAGCTTCTGGCCTTCACAAACAAGCACCGCAACATCAGCCCCGGCATGGACCGGATCCGCCCGCATTGCCCGCGCGGCAATATGCTTGTCGCCCGAAACGGTCGGCCGCATGGTGACCGCCATCATTGCCGCGCCCGTAAGCGCCGATCTGACCGGGCCCGTTGCCGTCGCTTTCGTGCGTCTGCGTCTGCGTTTTCTGGGGCGCGTACCGGCCTGATCGCGCAACACCGCAGCCGTATTCCCGAGCTGCAGATAGGCGGCCAGCATCAGCCCTGCGGCGGCATGGTCGCCGTTGCAGGTCGCGAGCACGGCAATGGTGCCGGCAAGCGTGCGTATAGTTTGTTTGCTTTCGCGGCGCGCGGCCAGCTCGGCCGCCGCTTCGCCCGCAAGGGCGGCGGCGCGTATCTTTCCTAAATTCATAATAAAATACCGCAATTACTATAATTTATGCGCGCGGAGATTTAGCGCATGCGCGGAAAAAATGGAAGGATTAGCTCGTCCTGAACCGTCATCACCACGTTAACCATGACGGACAAATCAGGCGCCGGGGCGTAGATGCATAACTTTGGAAACAAGGCCTTGAGCGACGGGGCGCGCCATTTCCGTAAAGCCAGTAATGCCCATAAGCCACGACATACCCCAACCAAGAAGGCCACCGAAGGCAGCGCCGACGAGCACTGTACCAATATTACGCTGGCCATATTCGTCCCGCATGGCAAGCGCGCCAATCAGGGCACCGGCGATGATGCTGCCGCCCGGCATGCAAAGCTCTGCCGCTGCCATAACGAGTAAACCGGGGATGCCAATACCGCCGCTGACCTGCATAATAATCTCCGTATATGATTTCGTTTAAATTGCTGTAGCCAGAAACTAAGCGAAAACCGTGAAACCAAATAATGGAATTTATTTGCGGTTAACCATGATTTCCGGAAAACCCTAGAACGGCTTGATCACCGCCAGCAACACGATCCCGATCAGCAAAAGCGTCGGCACTTCGTTAACCATGCGATAGAATTTTGCCGGGCGGGTATTGCGGTCGTGTTCGAAATCGCGGCGCCAGCGCGCGAACAGCGCGTGGGTCACCTGCATGCCGGCCAGCAGCGCCAGTTTGGCGTGCAGCCAGCCTTGTTCCAGCAAAGCGGGGTTGAGAAGGATCATCCAGACGCCGAACAGCCACGCGGCGATCATGGCGGGGTTGATGATGATGCGCAGCAGCCTGCGTTCCATTACTTTGAAAGTTTCCGATTTGTCGGAGCCCTTTGCCGCATCCGCGTGATAGACATAAAGCCGGGGCAGGTAAAGCATCCCCGCCATCCATGCGATCACGCTGATAATATGCAGCGCCTTGATCACGTCATGCGTCATTCCAAGCCCCTTAATCCGACCAAGGCGCGGGTTTGCGGTTCCAGCGGTGGCCGCGCAATTCCTGCATCAGATCGTCGCCAAGCCGTTTGCCGTCACCCGCCGCAAGGTTCATGCGCACGTGATCGGGCTTGCGCATGCCCACAATCACGGTCGAAACCGCTTCGTGCTGCGCGGCAAAACGCATCGCCATTTCCGGCAGCGTCATGCCGTGCGGCACGATTTTTTTCAGCGCGTCCACCCGGTCCAAGGTGGCGGCAAGGTTTTCCGGGTTGAAATAGCGTGCGCGCCAGTCGTCCTTGGGAAAGCGGGTTTCGCGCGTCATCGCGCCGCCAAGGCTGCCTTCATCCAGCGGCACGCGCGCAATCACGCCGATATTATGCTTCAGGCAGGCGGGGAACAGCTCGTCCTCCGGCGCCTGGTCGAAAATGTTATAGATCACCTGCACGCTGTCGATATGGCCGGTCTCGATCGCCTCGATGCCGTTGCCCGGCTCCCAGCGGTTGAGACTGATGCCGAAATGGCGCGTGATGCCTTCCGCCTTCACCTTCTCCGCGATGCGTCCAAGATCATCGCCATGATCGCGCACCCAATCGTCTTCCCACACATGCAATTGCAAAAGATCGAGCGGACGGCCGACAAGATCGCGCGTTTTGGTGCCGAAGCTCAGCACATGGTGCAACGGGAAGGCTTCTTCGAATGCGCAGCCCCAGGGCGGCGGCCATTTCCAGTTCTTGGGCGGCACCTTGCTGGCGGCCACGATGGTTTTGCGCGGGTTGGTTTTGATAAATTTCCCGAGCAGGCCGTCGGATTTTCCCATGCCGTAGGCGAAGGCGCTGTCGAAGAAATTGCACCCGCCATCCAGCGCGGATTGCATCGCCGCGAAGGATTGCGCGTCGTCCGAACCGGTCCAGCCGCCCATCCCCCACAAACCGTGGCCGATAACGCCGACATCGATCCCGGTACGGCCGAGCTTGCGTTTCTTCATCATGCCGCCTTTCGCCATTCCTGTGCGCGGGGCGCGGGGCAGCCGCCGAATTCCGCGCCGCAGATGCGCACGCCCCCTTCGGGACACGGCGCGGTTTGTGCCGCGCGGCCGAGAACGCTGCGCACGAGCCCCGCAAGCCCGCCGATAAATTGCGCGTTGACGCCGGCCGCAGGCACGCGCGCATAGGCGGGCACGCCGCAAGCATCCGCCAGCTTCCGGTAATCGCGATCAAGCTCGACCAGCGTTTCGACATGTTCCGACACGAACGCAATCGGCGCGATAACGAGCGGGACGCGCTGCGCGCCCGCGCGGCGCACCTCGTTGTCCGTATAAGGCCCGATCCAGGCAAGCGGCCCGACCCGGCTTTGATAGCAGTTCACCCAATCGAGCCCGGGGATATCCAGCGCATCCACAATCTCGCGCGCCGTCTGTTCGCATTGCAGCTGGTATGGATCGCCCGCCGCGATCACTTTTTGCGGCAAGCCATGGGCCGAAAACAGCACGCGCGGCGCCGGGCTTGCTTCGCCCGCCTGCGCACGCACCTGTTCGTAGGATACGCGCACCGCCTGCGCCATAGCGGCGACAAACCCTTCCATCGCAGGATAACAGCAAACCGCGCGTGCCGTGTCCGCAAGCTCCGCCGCGCGCGCGGCGCGCGCCCAGGCGCGCAGGCTGGAAGCCGAGGTGGTCGTGGAATATTGCGGATAGAGCGGCAGCAAAACCGTTTTGTCGGGCGCGAAATCCTTCACCTCCATCGCGGTTTCGTCCGCCATCGGATGCCAATAGCGCATGGATACAAAGCATTTCACCGTGTCGCCGCGCAAATCCTGCGCCAGCCTTGCTTCCAGTGCCGCCGCTTGCGCTTTTGTGTTGGCAAGCAGGGGCGAGCCGCCGCCAAGAATTCCGTAATTCTTTTGCGCCCACGGGGTGCGGCGGCGCGCGATCAGGTAAGCGAGCGGCGTACGCACGATACCGGGAAGGCGAATAATCGCCGGGTCGTTGAAAAGATTGAACAGGAACGGGCGGACGCTTTCCGCGCGGTCGGGGCCGCCAAGATTGAAAAGTACGACAGCGATGCGTTCGGGCATAGGGTCAGGCTTTCCAGTTGCGCACCAGATCCACAAGCTGCGCGACATGGTCCGGCGGCGTTGCGGGAAGGATACCGTGACCAAGATTAAAGATAAACGGGCCCCCTGCAAGGGCTTCCATAATGGAGGCAACCTCGCGTACCAGCTTGCCCCCGCCCTCGAGCAATATTTCGGGCCGTAAATTGCCCTGTACCGGCCTGTCTTGCTGCAATTTGCGCGCGGCGGCCAGCGATACGTCGCTATCTATGCCGATGGCGTCCGCGCCGCTGGCCGCGGCATAGCGGCCATAAAGCCCGCGCGCCCCGCGCGGGAAGCCGATTACGGGTATTTCCGGGTAATGCCGCTTGATCTCGGCGGTTATCTTTGCCGCCGGTCCGGTCACAAAACGGGTAAAAAGCGCCTCGTCGTGCGCCAGTAATCCGGCCCAGCTGTCGAATATCTGTAAAACCCCGGCGCCGGCGCTGATTTGCGCTATAAGATATTGCGCGCTTGCTTTGCAAAGCTGGTCTGAAAGCGCTGTCAGAAGATCCGGCTTTTCCTGCGCCCATTGCAGCGCACGGGCAAAGCCGCCGTTCTTGCCGCTTTTTCCGTCAATCATGTAGCAGGCTACCGTCCAGGGTGCGCCGCAAAACCCTATCAGCGATGTTTTGTTGCCAAGTGCGGCGCGGACGGTTTTTATAGCCGCGCAGGTCGGCGCCGTTCCGGCTTCATCGTAAACAAGGTTCCACGCACCGCTATCCTCGGGCAACGGGTCCAGACGCGGCCCTTCGCCTTCGGCAAAATCCAGTCTGCGGCCAAGGGCATGGGGAATAAGCAATATATCGGAAAATATGATCGCGGCATCCAATCCGAAGCGCTTTACCGGCTGCAAGGTAACTTCGCTTGCCAGTTGCGGGTTTCCGCAAAGTTTCATGAAGCTCCCGGCCTGTTCCCGGACCGCACGATATTCGGGCAAATAACGTCCCGCCTGCCGCATCAGCCAGATCGGCGGCGGAGATGTGGCTTTGCCATTAAAAGTTTGTTCGAGCGTACGCATTGAATTATCCATAGACGCGTTCTTCTATAATAAGAATATATAATAGATAGGAGTTGTAGGTTGGTCCTGTTGAAAATGGGTATGGAATGGCTTTTTAAGGGTTATGCGCTAAGTTATACGCAGGCTTTTTTTATAAGGCTTCAATATCCCTGTGGATCGAAACTGTGTAGCCATGTGTGCAAGTCCGCATATTGGCGCTAACCGAGGTTTGTGATTTTTGGGGGTAAACAAGGCCCTTGTTTTATCCCGGTTATACACAAGCGTGTTTGACATAACGGCTATCCTGTTGGGTAAAAGCGTGACAGTTTGTGCATGACAGGGATGATTTTCATGGGCCTGTGAAAAACCCGTTCTTGTCACCGTAATCCACAGGCACAGCGCAGGAAGGACAGAATACCGGCAATGGAAAGCAAGGAATTCCATATCCATCTTGTTTCCGACGCGACGGGTGAAACCATCAACACCATTGCCCGCGCCTGCCTCGTGCAATTTGAAGGCATTGAAGCGAGCCAATATTTCTGGAGCCTGATCCGCACTCCGCGTCAGCTCGATATGGCGATCGATGGTATCCGCGCCCGTCCGGGGCTTGTCATGTACACCTTCGTTGACGAAGAATTGCGCCTGAAACTTGAGGATTTCTGCAAAAAGGAAAGCATACGCAGCATTTCGGTGCTCGATCCCGTGATGGATGCGATGCGCGACCATTTCGGCGTCAAGGCCGCGCACAATCCGGGCAAGCAGCATGTGCTGGATACCGATTACTTCGACCGGATCGAAGCGATGGATTTCGCGCTCGCGCTCGATGACGGCAACGGGTCGCGCAATCTCGAAAAGGCCGATGTCATTATCCTCGGGGTTTCGCGCACCTCGAAAACCCCGACCTGCGTTTATCTGGCCAATCGCGGCATCAAGGCCGCCAATATTCCGGTCGTCCCCGGCGTGGCGCTGCCCGAAAACCTTACGGAACTGTGCAAGGGCAGGCTGGTCGTCGGTCTCACCAAGGATCCGGAAAGCCTGGTGGAGATCCGCCGCCACAGGCTTAAGTGGCTCAACCAGCATCAGGAAACCGATTACGTCGATCCGGACAAGGTAAAAGAAGAGGTACAGGAGGCGCGCCGCCTGTTCGCGCGTTTGGGGCTGCCGGTGATCGATGTTTCGCGCCGCTCCATTGAAGAAACCGCGGCCGAGGTTATGATGCTATTGCAGAAACGCCGCATTGCGGCGGATAGCGGACGGGAAGGGCAATAATGGCGGTGACGGGCAAAACAAAGCTGGCGGGGGTGATGGGCTGGCCCATCGCCCATACGCGCAGCCCCGCGCTGCATAATTTCTGGCTGGCGCATCACGGCATCGATGGCGTCTATGTTCCGCTTGCGGTGCAGCCCGAACGGCTGATCCAGGCGTTGCGTTCACTGCCCGCGCTCGGCTTCCGCGGCGTCAACATCACCGTGCCGCACAAGGAGCTGGCGGCCAAGATCGTCGATGAGCTTGATATGTTCGGCGAGCGTATCGGCGCCATCAACACCGTGGTGGTGCGTGAAAACGGCACGCTGATGGGCATGAATACCGACACTTACGGCTTTGCCGAGCATTTGCGGGTTTCCGGCTACGATTTCAAGGCGGGCCCGGTCGCGCTTGTCGGGGCCGGCGGCGGCGCGCGCGCGATCGTGGCGGCCTTGATCGCGATGGAATGCCCGCGCGTGCTGGTGATCAACCGCACCTATGACCGCGCACAGGCGATTGCGGAATCGCTCCGCAACCAGCAAACCGATATCAAGGTTGTGAAATGGGAACACAGGCACGAAGCGATCAGCGAGGCGCGGCTGCTCGTCAACGCAACCACGCAAGGCCTTTCGGGTACCGCGCCGCTCGATCTCAAGCTCGATAACCTCGCCGAAGGCGCGTGGGTGATGGATTGCGTCTATAACCCGCTGGTCACGCCTTTGTTGCAGGATGCCGCCGCGCGCGGCCACCGCACGATCGACGGGCTCGGCATGCTGCTCTATCAGGCGGTGCCGGGCTTCGAAGCGTGGTTCGGCGTGGAACCGCAGGTGACGGACGAAGTGCGCCGCATCGCCGGCGCCGGGCTTTAGCTTACATGAAACCCGCGATCATCGGCCTTACAGGTTCGGTCGGCATGGGTAAAAGCACGGCGGCCGCCATGCTGGCCGCCATGGGCTGCGCCGTTCACAATGCCGATGCCGCTGTGGCGCGCGCGCTTTCCAACCCGCGCGGCGCGGCCGCGCGCAAGATCGCGCGCCTGTTTCCCGCTGCTTTCAGGCGCGGCAAAATAGACCGCGAAAAACTGCGCGCCTGCGTGCTCGGTAACGCTGCCGCGCTGCGCAGGCTGGAACGCATCCTGCATCCGCCTGTGCGTGCGGCCGAGCGTACGGCGCGCACGCAGGCGCGCGCGCAGCGCAAGCCCGCGCTCGTGCTCGATATTCCGCTTTTGTTTGAAACGAAGGGCGAGGCGCGCTGCGATGCCGTCATCGTCGTGACCGCAAGCGCGGCGGTGCAAAAAAAGCGCGTTCTCGCGCGCCCGGGCATGGATGCGGCGCGGCTTCGCTTCATTCGCGCACGCCAGATGCCGGATGCCGAAAAACGCCGCCGCGCCGATTTCGTCGTGCGCAGCGATCGCGGGCGCGCCGCCATGCGCAAGCAACTGAAACAGGCTTTGCAAAAAATTCTTGAAGGGCATAAGTAAGAAGCCATGCGCGAAATCGTCCTTGATACCGAAACAACCGGCCTGAGCGCCGCCGACGGCCATCGCGTGGTTGAAATCGGCTGCCTTGAGCTGGTCAACTACGTCGCCACCGGCAAAAGCTTCCATGTTTATATCAACCCGGAGCGCGACATGCCGGCCGAAGCGGCGGCGGTGCATGGCCTGACCGATACATTTTTGGCAGATAAGCCGGTGTTTTCCGCGGTGGCGGGCGGTTTTCTTGAATTTGTCGCAAGCGACCCGCTTGTGATCCACAATGCCGCTTTCGATATGGGTTTCCTGAACGCCGAGCTGGCACTTGCCGGTTTTCCCGCGCTAGAGTCCGGGCGCGCGATCGATACGGTGGGCATGGCGCGGCGCAAATATCCGGGCCAGCGCGCCTCGCTTGACGCGCTGTGCGACCGCTTCGGCATCGATCGCACCGGGCGCACGCTGCACGGCGCGCTGCTCGATGCGCAATTGCTGGCCGAGGTTTATCTTGAATTGCGCGGCGGACGGCAACCGGGCCTGGCTGCGCTTTCGTCTGCAAGCGACGAGGCGGTTGAAGAATCCGTGGTCGCGGTACAGCGCGCTTTTCGCAAACCGCGCAGCCATGTGCCGGGCAAGGATGAGCTTGCGGCGCACGAGGAGTTTCTGAAGAAAATTTCCTCGCCGCTCTGGAAGCAAGGCTAACGCGTTAACGATAATTCGCATACGCGATTACCAAAAAAAGGCAGCAATAACGGGCTTGCGTAATTTCGCACAAAGCGCTTGTCTTGTTGACGTTTCCTGCCTGCCTGCCTGCGCAGATGCAGGCGTACAGATTTTAGAAAAATATTTTCAGCAATCCGGATTTTTTATGCCAGACGATAGGCCTGATACGGGCGGATATCATTCAAAACGCAGTCGGGGCGGACCCGTGCGCAGCGGCGGCTCCGCCCTCGGTTCCGGTCTTGCCGTCGGGGCCATGTATGCCTGCGCCGCCGCGTTGAGCTGTGCGGGCAAGGGCTTCCCGCCCGAGGTGCTGCTAACCGTCGGCGCGGCGGCTTTCTGCGTCGGGTTTTTATTCGGCATGTTTTGCCGGGGCCGTGCCGCGATAATCATGGTGCCCGTAACGCTTGCGGTCGGCGCCCTTATCTGTACGAGCATCGCCACATATACGCCGTAGGTTTCGCCAGAGGCTTTTAGACCGCCAACAAAATCTTTCCGGTCGTTTTCCGTCCTTCCAGCGCATCGTGCGCTGCAGCAGCGGCGGCAAACGGGAATTCTGCCGGCGGCGCCAGCTTCACGCTGCCGTTCTTCAGAACCATGAAAAGGTTGGCGGCGCGCTGCAGCAGCTCGGCGCGCGTTGCCGTATAGGAAAACAGCGAAGGCCGCGTCAGATGCAGCGACCCGCCGGAAAGCTTGAGAATGTCGAAAGGCGCCACAGGCCCCGAAGCCTGCCCAAAGCTAATGAGCGTGCCGCGCGGGCGAAGGCAGGCGAGGCTGCCATTGAAAGTGGCGGCGCCGACGGCATCGTAAACCGCGTGCACGCCTTCCCCGTTCGTGAACGCGCGCACGGCGTCCGTAAAATTTTCCCGCGCATAATTGATGACATGCACGCAACCCCGCGCCCGCGCGATTTCCGCTTTCGCGTCACTGCCGACGGTGCCGATTACGGCAAGACCAAGATGGCTGGCCCATTGGCACAAAAGCTGGCCCACCCCGCCCGCGGCGGCATGCACAAGAATGCTTTGTCCCGCCAGCGCCTGATACGCGCCGAACAACAAATATTCCGCCGTCATGCCCTGCACCATTACGGCTGCTGCTGTTTTGTTATCTAGCCATTCCGGCAACGGCACCAGCCGCGAAGCGGCGATGGTGCGGTACGTGGCATAGCCGCCGGGCTCGGGCGCGGCATAGGCGGCGCGGTCGCCCGGCTTCACATCCGTAACGCCCGTCCCCACCGCCTCGACCGTGCCCGCGCCTTCGCCGCCGATCACGCCGGGCAAGGCGGGCAGCGGGTATAACCCGGTGCGCTGATAAATATCGCGGAAATTTACGCCGATAAAATCCTGCCGGATCAAGGCTTCGCCCGGCCCGGGTGCGGGCGAGGCTATATCTTCATGTGCCAGCTTGTCGCTGCCGCCATATTCATGAATGCGTATGACGGCGGGCATGACTATTTAAGATGTTTGGCGAAAAATTCATCCGTGCGCCGGTTGGCCTGCATCGCCGCCGCCTCGTCGTAATGCTGGCCTTCCGGCCGCGCGAAAGCATGATCGACGCCTTCGTAAGTGTAGATCACGATATTCTTGTTGCGTTCGGCCGCGCGCGCGATTTTTGCCTGCGCGTCCGCAGGAACGAAGCGGTCCTTCGCCGCCATATGCATCATATAGGGGCGGCGTATATCCGGGATCTCGCCCAGCATACCCTCGATCCCGACGCCATAATAACTCACCGCCGCCTCGACATCGGTGCGGGATGCCGCGAAGCAGGCCAGCTTGCCGCCAAGACAGTAACCGACCGCGCCCACCATGCCGCTGCAACCCTTGATGTTGCGCATATGCCCGAGCGTGGCCAAAATATCCGTCACGCCGCGTTCGATATCGAAGCCGTTCATCAGCGCGATCGCCTTATCCCATTCTTCCTGGCTTTTATCGGTCAGCTGCACGCCGGGCTGCTGGCGCCAGAACAGGTCCGGGCAGATAGCGATATAACCCTTGGCGGCATAGCGGTCGCAGATCGTGCGCATGGCTGCGTTCACACCGAAAATTTCCTGCAAAACGATCATGCCCGGGCCCTGCTGGCTGGCAGGCAGGGCGATATAGCCGTTGAAGGTGCCGCCGTCGAGCGAGGTGATTTGCGTATCGGGCATGGGAGACGCGTCCTTTCCGCATGGGCATTTGCTTGTATGGGGCCAGATTATGCGGCTCGCCGCGGTTTGTCCATGCCGGGCCGCCGGTTTGTAACCGCGCCGCTTGTGGCGTAAAGTACCTGGCACACAACACGGGCCGGAGAGCGCAGCCATGAAAATCACCATGAATATAGAATGCACACCCGAAGAGGCGCGTGCGTTTATGGGCCTTCCCGATGTGCAGCCGCTGCAAGAAGCGCTGATGAGCGCAATGCAGGAACGCATGCAAATCGGCCTGCAGGCCACCGACCCTTCGAAGATGCTGCAGGCTTTTGTGCCCGGCTCAGCCGACAGCCTGCAGGAAATGCAAAAACTGTTCTGGGGCGGCATGCAGCAAACGGTGCAGCAAACCATGCAACAGACCATGCAAAACGCCGCCAACATCGCCCGCCTGGCATCCGGCGGCGGACGCGGAAACGAATAAGGCCGGCATGGAAGCCGAACCCTTTTACCGGGCGCATATTTTCTGCTGCACAAACAAGCGCGCGCCCGGGCACGAACGCGGCTGCTGCGCCGACAAGGATAGCGAGCGTTTGCGCAACTATATGAAGCGGCGTGTGAAGGAAGCGGGGCTGGAAGCCGTGCGCGTCAACGGGACCGGGTGCCTTGACCGTTGCGAGCTTGGGCCCTGCATCGTCATATACCCGGAAGGCGTGTGGTATGCGCCAAAAAACGAAGCCGATGTCGATGAAATTATCGCTTCGCATTTGCAAGGCGGCGCGCGCGTTGCGCGGCTGTTACTGCCGCCGCGCGCGCAAACGGCCTAGCGTTCCCCGCCGATACCCTTGTACTTCAGCAAAGTTTCGGCCTGCCGCAACAAATCCATGCGTGTCGGCAGCGCGCCCGCCAGCGCGCCTTCCGAAAAATGTTCGATCAAGGCATCGCCAAGCCGCGTGACTTCTTCGAGATCAAGCGGTCCGTCATTGCCGAAATATTCGGCGCGCAGCGTCATGCGTATGTGCGCGATCAAGTTGGCGATACGCCCGCCCGCGCCCGCGCCGGATGTTTCGGCGATACCGGCCTTGTTCGTGCCGCCGGCTGTTTGTAAATAAGTCATATCGAAGTGATCGCGCAACGCCGCTTCCGGCATTTCCAGCAGGGAGGCGAGCCGGTAGCGCACATCTTCGGGCAACTTGCGCGGCGTGCCGCGCTCGAAATACTGGTTCATGTATGAATGGCTTTTGCCGAGCTGCAGCGAAACCTCGCGGTCCGTAAGGCCGCGTTCCTGCATGCGCGCGCGCAGCCGGTTGCGCACCGGGTCGCCCGCGCCTTCTTGTCTTCCGGTTTGTTTTTTCATCTCGGTCATAGGATAAATACTATATACATAGGAAGATAAGTACACAATATATAAAATATCCTATTGACATATAGGAAACGCCCTATACATTCTGTGGGCATGATGACCCCCGGCCCATACCCGCCTGCGTTTTCCGGCCAACTTGCGCCCGAACAGTTCCTTGCGGCGGTGGATTTGTTCCTGCGCCGTAGCGGCATGTCGGCAAGCATGCTGGGCAAATGCGCGGTCAACGATCCGGGTCTTGTGTTCCAGCTGCGCCGGGGGCGCGAACCGCGCCGCAAAACCATGCAACGCGTACTTGATTACATGGCGTCCTATACCGGCTAGCCCGCTGGTCTGCGTGCGCGCATGCGGTTATACATTTCTGCATGTCTGAAAATCCCGCGCCCGCCAACAATGCCGCCGAAACCATCTTCGCACTTGCCTCCGCGCCCGGCCGCGGCGGTATTGCCGTTCTGCGCATATCGGGCCCGCAAGCGGGCGCCGCCGCTACGGCGCTTTGCGCCGCAACCCTGCCGCCGCCGCGCACGGCGGCGTTGCGCACATTGCGCCATCCCGGCACGAAAGAAATTATGGATCGTGCGTTGCTGTTCTGGTTTCCGGCGCCCGGCAGCTTCACGGGCGAAGACGTCGTCGAATTGCATGTGCATGGCGGCCGCGCGGTGACCGAAGCGGTGGCGGAAGCGTTACGCGCGCAGCCCGGCTTGCGCCATGCCGGACCGGGCGAATTTACCCGCCGCGGTTTTGAAAACGGCAAGTTCGATCTGACGGCGGCCGAAGCGATTGCCGATCTTGCGGCTTCGGAAACCGAAGCGCAGCGCAAACAGGCGTTGCGGCAAATGGACGGCGCGCTCGCGCGCCTGTATGACGGCTGGGCCGCGCGCCTGACCCGCGCGCTCGCGCATCTTGAGGCCGATATCGATTTCGCGGACGAAGACCTTCCCCCCGATGCGTACAATGCGCCGTTGGCCGAATTGCGGGCGATGGCGGGCGATATCGCAGCGCATCTGGCAGACAGGCGCGGCGAAAGTTTGCGCGAAGGCTTCCATATCGCCATTCTCGGCGCGCCCAATGCCGGCAAATCATCCTTGCTCAATGCGCTGGCGCGGCGCGAAGCGGCGATCGTCGCGGAACAGGCGGGCACGACGCGCGATGTGATTGAAGTGCGGCTCGATCTCGGCGGCTATCCGGTCACGCTTGCCGATACCGCCGGTTTGCGCGAAAGCGCCGACGCGGTGGAAAGCGAAGGCGTAAGCCGCGCGCTGGCGCGCGCCCGCGCGGCCGATCTTACGCTGCTGGTGTTCGATGCCGCCTTGCTCGCATCGACGCCGCCCGATGCCGCGACCTTGGCGCTGGCCGGCCCCGCCAGCATGGCGGTTTTGAACAAATCCGATATCGAGGGCGCGGCGAAAGCATTGTCCGCCCCCGTCGCATCGGTCCATCCGCTTTCCGCGAAAACCGGTGCGGGCATGGAAAACTTTATCGCCGCGCTTACCCAAACCGTGGCCGCGCGTCTTGCCGATACCGGTGCACCGTCCCTTACCCGTTCCCGCCACCGCGAAGCTTTGGAGGAATGTTGCGGGGCATTGTTGCGCGCATCGATGGCGGTTGCGCCGGAATTGCGCGCGGAAGATGCCCGCCTTGCGCTGCGCGCGCTCGGGCGCATCACCGGCCGGGTCGATGTTGAAGATTTGCTCGATGTCATATTTCGCGATTTTTGTATCGGGAAATAAAGAAAATCAGCGTATTAACCAACATTCGTGCGCCAAATTCTTGACAGAATGTGCGCCCATGGTCTTTATGCGAATGATGATGCGCTTCGCTTGCGCCGGAATTTTTTATAAAGCCATTCGCTCAAAGGGGTTTCAATTATGGCCGCAAACAGCATTGACAGTTTCTTTTCTGGCGCCGGCAAACTTATGTTTGGCAGGCAGAACTGGGCGAGGACGACACGCGGCATTATTGTGTCCGGCCTTGCCGTCGGCGCCGTGGCAATGCCGGTCGCCAAGGCTTATTTAACCGGTAAAATCATCGCAGGCCTTACAGCGCTTTCCATCGCGGCGCCCACAGCTGCGGCCCTGGCGCCCACAATTCTTCTGGGCGCGGCGCTTTGCGTAGGCGCTTACGCCGCATGGGGCGCGGTTTCCGGCGTCGCCAACGTGACGATGGCGGTGCTCGGCGATAACATGTTCGGCAGGGCGGCGAAGGCCGTCGTTGAACATCCGCGCACGACCGCCTTCCTTGTTGGCGCGGGCCTGACCGCATTCGGCCTTGCGGCCCTGCTTATGCCTGGCTTTGCGGCGCTTATACCGCCGGCCGTTACGGCCTTCGGGCTCAACGGCGCGATGACTACGGCCGTTGCGGGCGCGGGTATTATGGGATTGTCCGCGAACGCAATGCGCAATGCCGGCATGACCGGCCCGCACTGATTTTCAATATAGACGGATTGAAGAGGCTCAGAGCCCCTTGGCGAGCAGCGAGATGGCCGCCGCCACGAGCAGTATGTTGATGGCGGCGCGAAACCTGTCTTCCGATATCAGGCGCGGAACCTTGTAGCCGACCGCGAGCCCCAGCAAATGCGCGGGCAAACAAATGAGCAACAACGTCAGAATTTCCCCATGATACATGCCGGCCGTGCCGCTGAGCGCGCAACGCAACGCATTGCCTGCGAACAAAATCAACAGAACGCTTGCCCGGAATGTTTCCTTGTTCAGCGAAAGGGTTTTCAAATAAGTCACGATAAAGGGCCCGCCCATGCCCGATATGCCCGAAACTACCCCGCCTGCCGCGCCCGCCGCCGCCTGCGCCGCCACGTTTTTCACGCCGCGCAATTGCGGAAACTTCAGCCGCGCGCCCGCCGCGACATAAAAAACCAAATAGCCGGCCAGCACGAAGTTAAGCAGGCTGTCATCGACCGTGTTGAGCAAAAACAAGCCGAGCGCGGAGGCGGCAGGGAAAACCACGGCGATCACGCCGATTCCCTTCCAATCGATATGACGCCAGATAAAAGGCAGGAGTACGCCTTTGAGCGCCTGAAACACAAGGAAAAGCGTCACGCTGTCCTTGATGCCGAACATGAGACTAAGCAACGGCACGGCGACAAGACCGCCGCCAAAACCGAACGTGGCCTCGACAAGCGAGGTGGCAAAAACGATAACGACACTCAGGAAAATTTCCATGCGCTTTTATGGCAGGAAAAGCGCCGGGTGGGAAATTTGTATGATAGTCCGGGTTTAGTGTGCCGGCGCGTAGTCGCCGCTGAAATCGACGTCGCTTTTCACGAGCCGGAGATGCGGAACACTTTTCTTCTGCGCCGCCCTGGTTTCCGCTTTTTGTTGTTCGACCAAGGCTTCGGCCTCGCTCACAAGATAATCCGCGACCATTGCCAGTTCCTGCGCGATGCTTACTTGGTCCTGCGGGTCGCTCAGCTCGATGTAATCGATATTAAATTCGCGCAACGTGTTGCAGCAATGCAGGCTGCTGACAAGCAGCGAAAGATCGTGGAACAGGGTGCCGATGCGCGTCGCCATCGCGCGCATGCGCGTCTTGGCCGGGCCGGTCGCGAGCCCGCAGCGCGTCAGCGCATGGATGAAATCGTTGCCGAAAATCATGGCATCCGGCGCGATGCCGTGCTGGCCGTCTTCGTTGTTGCGGCCGCGCGTGATCCACGCGCGCATCTGTTCACGCACGGCGGTGTTGCCATCACCCGCGCCGCCAACCTCGCCGTCCGGGTCAAGTCTGGTGGGCAGCCATGCCAGTTCATCGAGCTGGTGACGGATCGCGCGCATGCCCATGCGCTCGGCCTGCATATAAGCGAAGGCGTATTCGTCGCGGCTGCAATCGGCCGAAAGGCTATGCGCGGCCAAAATGGCCTCGCGTTCGCCGGCGATGCGCTCCTTGGCGGCCATCAGAAGGCCGCGCACTTCATCGATATGTAATTCGGTGGCCATGGGCCTGTTCCGATCCCTTGTTTCGCGGCACCGGGCCGCAAAGCCCGAAATAACCGCACAAAGGTTAATTTTAACCAAAATATATCCATAAATTGTTAAGCCACAGCTTTAACAATCAATCATTAAACATATGATATATAACAATAATTTTTGTGTCATTGGCCTTATGGGTGCCTTTGCGGCTAAGACGCTGATATCCCTGCCTGTCTCAAAATTTTTTTTAATTGTGCAACAAAAGTTCGTTAAATATCGCCATCAGCGCACATTCTTTGCGCGCGCGGGCGTTTCGCCCTATACCTTCCGGCCATGCAGGATTTTGATGTCATCATTGTTGGCGGTGGCCATGCGGGCTGTGAGGCCGCCGCCGCGGCCGCGCGGCTTGGCGCGCATACGCTGCTTGCTACGCATAAGCCTGAAACCATAGGCGAAATGTCGTGTAACCCGGCAATCGGCGGGCTCGGGAAGGGCCATTTGGTTCGGGAAATTGATGCGCTGGATGGCGTCATGGGCCGGGTGGCTGACCGCGCGGGGATCCAGTTTCGGCTTTTGAACCGTAGCAAGGGCGCTGCCGTGCAAGGCCCGCGCGCGCAGGCGGACCGAAAACTTTATCGCCGCTATATGCAGGAAGTGCTCGGCAGTCAGCAAAACCTTTCCATTCGCGCCTGCGCCGTGGGCGATCTGATCGTTGGCGCCGATAACCGTATCGAAGGTATCGTGACCGAGCAGGGCGAAGTGCTGCGTGCCGCAGCCGTTGTGATTACGACGGGCACGTTCCTGCGTGGCCTTGTTCATATCGGTGCCGAAAAGATACAGGCTGGCCGTATAGGTGAAGCGCCATCCACGAAGCTTTCGGCCACGCTTGCACGGCTCCGGCTCGCGCTTGGCCGGCTCAAAACCGGTACACCCCCGAGGCTCGATGGCCGGACGATCGATTGGGCCGGGCTTGAAATGCAGCCGGGCGACGAACCGCCTATACCCTTCTCGACCCTAACATCCGCGATCACAAATCCCCAGGTTTGCTGCGGCCTGACCTACACATCTGCCGACACGCACAACATGATCCGCGCCAACCTCGACCGCTCGCCGATTTATTCGGGACAGATCGAAGGGACGGGCCCGCGTTATTGCCCTTCGATCGAAGACAAGGTTGTGCGTTTTGCAGACAAGGAACGGCATCAGATTTTCCTCGAGCCCGAAGGGCTAGACGATCACACCGTATATCCAAACGGCATCTCAACATCGCTGCCGCGTGATGTGCAGGATGCACTCGTGCGATCCATACAAGGTCTTGAAAATGTTAGTATTTTGCGCCACGGCTATGCGGTTGAATATGACTATGTCGATCCCCGGGAACTGACCGCATCGCTCGAAGTCAAGCGCGCGCCCGGGCTTTTTCTGGCGGGACAAATCAACGGCACCACGGGCTATGAGGAAGCGGCGGCACAGGGGCTGATTGCCGGGCTGAATGCTGCGCTCAAGGCAAGCGGCAGCTCGCCCTTCACCCTTTCCCGCACGCAAGCCTATATCGGCGTGATGATCGACGATCTGATTTCCCGTGGCACCGCCGAGCCTTACCGCATGTTCACAAGCCGCGCCGAATACAGGCTTAAGTTACGGGCAGACAATGCCGACCAGCGCCTTACCCCGGCGGGCCTGGAGCTCGGATGCGTGGGGCCAGAAAGACGGCAGAAATTCACGAGCAAGATGAGCGAGCTGGCCCGCGCGCGGACGATGGCTGAAGGATTTTCTGCCAGCCCAACCGCGCTTGTGAAACAGGGCGTGCACATCAACCAGGATGGGGTGCGGCGTAGCGCCATGGATTTGCTGGCCTATCCCGATGTTTCACGTGAAACATTGACCAGAATTTGGCCACAACTATCTGATATTAAAACAGAAATTTTGAATCAAATCGAGACAGATGGCCGCTATGCCGGCTATATGGACAGACAGGATGCCGATATTCGGGCCTTCGAGAAGGATGAAGCTTTGCGACTGCCGGCCGACCTGGATCTCGATGCCATCGGCGGGCTTTCGGCTGAGGTACGGCAAAAACTGGCGCAGGTACGTCCGCAGACGCTTGGTGCGGCCGCGCGCATTCCGGGGGTTACGCCAGCGGCCACCCTGGCACTCTTGCGCTATGTTAAACGCAGTAAAAAAGCAGCATAATCAACAATATAGGTGATATTTATGACCGATGTTTCACGTGAAACATTCCTGACCCATTTTCCCGATGTTTCACGTGAAACATTGGACAAGCTCGATCGCTATGCCGCGATGCTTACCGAATGGCAAAAGAAGATGAACTTGGTTGGTCCGGGCACGTTGTCCGAGATATGGACCCGCCATTTTCTGGATAGCGCGCAATTGATGCCATACCTGCCGCAATGGACCAGAAGCGTGACCGATATTGGCAGCGGTGCAGGTTTTCCCGGCATGGTGCTGGCAATTTTGGGTGCGCCACACGTAAACCTTATTGAAGCAACCCAGAAAAAGGCCCGTTTCCTTGAGGCGGTGGCAACAGAGCTTGGGCTTGAGGTGCATATTCATGCCGAGCGGTCCGAGCTTGTGCGCAACATACGGTCAAGCGTTGTGACGGCGCGTGCCGTGGCGCATATGGATGAGCTGATTCCCTATGCTTTCCCGTTTCTGGATAAGGGCGGGATCATGATTTTCCTTAAGGGTCAGCATGTTGAAGAAGAATTGACAGCGGCAGCCAAAGATTGGCACTTTGAAGCCAGCAGGCATGCTAGCCTTAGCGATCCTTCCGGATTCGTATTGGTGTTGCAGGGCGTCGGCCATAATCAAAGCACCCGCAAGGATGTCCGTTGGCGCGGGCTGGGGCATGTGACCAAGGCGGGCGTTTCGACGCAAAAAGTTGTGACCCCGCCGCCGAAGCCGGAGCCCGACCCGGAGCCGAAATAGGCGGGAGGACGGAAACAGGACCGCGCGATTGTAGTAATGTGTTATTATAATAATACAGTTTGCAGAAAGCCATAACCCGAAAGCAGCAAGGAAGCGCCGCATGAGCTCAGATCAAACCAAGTCCGGCGGCGTCGCGCCCGGCATCACGCCGCCCGAACGGTGCCGCATCATCGCGATCGTTAATCAGAAAGGCGGGGTCGGCAAAACCACCACCACCGTCAATCTCGCGACCGCGCTTGCCGCCGTCGGCATGCGGGTGCTGGTGGTCGATCTCGATCCGCAGGGCAACGCATCCACCGGTTTCGGCGTGCCGCGCAGCGCGCGCGAGCGTGGCGGCTATGAGATGATTTTCGACGGCATGAGCGTGGAAGACGTTGCGGCGGCGACGCCCATTCCGGGTTTGCAGATCGTGACATCCTCGGCCGACCTTGCGGGCGCCGAGATCCAGCTCGTGAACGCCGAGCGGCGCGAGAGCCGCTTGCGCGAAGCGCTCGAGCGCAGCGAAAAGGATTTCGATTACATCCTGATCGATTGCCCGCCCTCGCTGAACCTTTTGACGCTCAATGCGCTCGTGGCGGCGCATAGCCTGATCGTGCCGCTGCAGGTGGAGTTCTATGCGCTGGAGGGCATCAGCAACCTTGTGCAAACCGTGGAAGCGGTGCGCACGCGCTTTAACCCGGGGCTTGTGATCGAAGGCGTGGTGCTGACCATGTTCGACCGCCGCAACGCGCTTTCGGAAGCGGTTGCGAAAGACGTGCGCGATTATTTCGGTGACCGCGTTTTCACCACGGTGATCCCGCGCAATGTTCGCATTTCCGAAGCGCCTTCGCACGGCAAGCCGGTTCTGCTTTACGATCTGAAATGCCCGGGTTCGCGCGCCTATATGCATCTCGCGAGCGAGGTTTTGAAGCGCGAAGGCAGGCCGCTGGGCGCGAGCGAAAGCGCCGTGGCGTAATACTGAGGGAGAAAAAACCATGACCAACAAAACCAACGCAGCGCTGAAAGATACGGGCAAGCCGGCCCCGCTGGGCCGCGGGCTCGCGGCGCTGTTCGGCGATGCCGACGCATCCTATCAGCAAGCGCCGGGCGCGCCTGCTACCGCTTCGGGCGCCGCCGCGCAAAGCCCCGCGCCGCAAACCGCGCCGCAAACCGCGCAGCAAAAAAGCCCGCAAACCATGCCGCTAAGCTGGCTGCAGCCCGGCCGCTTCCAGCCGCGCCGCCAGTTCGACGAAACCGCTTTGCGCGAACTTGCGGCTTCGGTGCGCGCGCGCGGCGTGCTGCAACCGCTGCTGGTGCGGCCGCTTGCCGAAAAAAATTCATACGAGATTGTGGCGGGCGAGCGCCGCTGGCGCGCCGCGCAGATCGCGGGCGTGCATGACGTGCCGGTGGTCGTGCGCGCGCTTTCGGACAAGGAAACGCTTGAGGTCGCGCTGGTCGAAAACATCCAGCGGCAGGACCTTAGCGCGGTCGAGGAAGCGGAAGGTTACCAGCGCCTGATGGATGAATTTTCCTATACGCAGGAAGACCTGGCCAAGACCGTGGGCAAGAGCCGCAGCCATGTGACCAACATGCTGCGCCTGCTTGGGTTGCCGCAAACGGTAAAAGATATGCTGGCCAGCGGCGCGCTCAGCCCCGGCCATGCGCGCGCGCTGATCGCGACCGACGACCCCGAAGCGCTGGCGAAGGCTATTGCGGAAAACAGCCTTTCGGTGCGCGATGCCGAAGCGCTTGCCAAGCGGCATGGCGACGGCAAGGCGCGGCAGGGCAAGAAAGCCGGCAAGGCGCAAAAGCGCGGCGAGATCCGCACCGCGGACGTGATCGCGCTCGAGCGCGATCTGGCCGCCACGCTCGGGCTCAAGGTTGCGCTCAAGGCCCGCACCGACGGCAGCGGGACGCTGACGGTGGCGTACAAGGATCTCGAGCAGCTCGACGGGTTGATCGGGAAGTTGCGGGGGTAAATTCTACCAGGCCGGGCATCGGCCACAGCCTAGCGAATTTCAAATAAAATCAGCCAAAAGAACGCCATCCTGTTAAGGCGCGCGCTCTTTTACCGCGCCACGGTGACGAGCGCCTGGGCGCAAACGGTTTCGGCGGGGATGCCGGTGCTTTTGCATTGCGCTTCCGCTTCGGCAAGGTGGACCAGCGCACGGGCGAGCCGCTCCGCGCTCCAGCGCTGCAGCTGCCGCACCATCGGCGTTTCGTGTTTCCAGAAAACGGGCGGGCGCAGCGATTTGATCGCGTCGGTCGCGGTGCGGCCGCTATCCAGCGCCGCGCGCGCGAGCTGCAGGCGCAGCAAGTGCCGCTGCACCGTGCGCAGCAGCATCACGAACGACATGTTTTCGGAAAGCAGCCGTTGCGCCAGCCGCGCCACCTCCCCCGGCGCGCCCGCGCCCACAGCCATCGCCAGCGCATCGAGCTCGGCCGCGCCGCCGTCGCCCAGCGCTTCGGCCACGTCGGCGCGCGAAATTTTTTGCCGCCCCATCGCGTAGATGGAAAGCTTTTCAAGCTCGCTTTTCAGCGCCATGCGATCGGCCGGCGCGGTTTCGGCCAGCAGGTCGAGCGCATCGCCGTCCGCCTCGAACCCCTGTTCGCGCAAAAGCGTGGCGATGGTGCGGCGTCGCGCCGGGCCGTCTTCGGTATAGCAGGCGATCGCCGCCGTCTCCGACCCGCCGCCCTCGCACAGTTTGCGTAATTTGGAATTTTTGCCGAGATCGCCGGCCTCGATCACAAGCAGCGTGTCGGTTCCCGGCAGGTTGGCGAGCAGGTTGGTGAGCGCGAGCGCGAGCCCGTCGCCCGCGCCCTGTATGTGCACGAGCCGCCGCCCGCCGGAAAGCGATTGCGCCGCCATTTCATCCATCAAAAGCGCAGGGTCTTCCGCCACCGTGCCGGGCGCGGGCGTAGCGACGCGGAACGGATCGTCCGCCGTTTCGCACGCGGTGCGCGCCAGCAAAAGGCCGCGCTCGCGCACGAGGCCGGCATCCGGCCCATAAACCAGCGCGACGCGCAGCGCGGCATCCGGGCTTTTCACAAAACTGTCGGTGCGGGCGGGCGCGATCTTCATGACGGCACCGGCCCCGCTGGCGCGGCGGGCTGTTCGGGCTGCGGCGCGGGCGTTTCGCCGCCGTTATTGCCGCCGCTGTCGCCGCCGTCATCCTGCGCCGCGCCGGGATCGTTGCCGGATTCAATCGGGCAGGCTTGCGCGCCCGTTCCGGGCGGCAAATCGTTCAGCGCGGCGATATCGGCCCAGTATGCGCTTTTGCGCAAACGGCAAGTGAAGGATGCGAGGAATTCGGCGCGCCCCGCGATATCTTCTGGCCATTTGGCATCGAGTACTGCGATCGCCGCGGGCCAGCGACCGGCGTAGATATATTCGAGCATGATATCCCACAGCGCGACGGGCGGCAGCGGCGTGACGATGGTCGGGCCCACAAGCATGGTGTTGAAGGCCGGTTCCATCACCCAGTCTTCGGGCGCGATTTCCTGTTCGCGCTCGCGGATGCGCGCTTCATTCGCGCCGCGGCGCTTCATCATCGCGCCGGAAAACCTGTAGCTGTCGGACGCCGCGTCGTAGGCGAAGATCACGCTCGGCATCGGCGAGCCTGCGAAGCTGGTGTTCCAGTAGGCGAATACGGTATCGGCGGTGACAACCGACCAGGCTTCGGCCCCGTCGATGCGTTTTATTTCGGTGCCCGCATCCCCCGTGGGCAGCGTGAGCAAACGTTTGTAGCCGCCGGGCGCGAGCCGCGCGATGTAGGTCGTGTTGCAGCAATGCGCGCCGCCGGACCATGCCGTGATCACAAGCTCGTTCGCTTCGCCGCCCGTTATGGCCGCGAGCGGAAGCTCGTCGTTGTCCGGCATTGCGGGCGCTTCATTTTGTTCCGCTTCGTCTGTGTTTTCATTCGCATCCTCGCCAAGCCCGACCCATTCGAGCGATACGAGCTGGTCTTCGATCATATCGCGAATGGTGCCGCCGCGGCGGACCACGATTTTCTGGCTTTGCGCGAGGCCGGGGGAGCCATCGGGCTCCGGCGCCGTCCATTGTTCGACCGTGAAATCCTTATAGTCCCAGGATTTCTGGAGCTGCCAATCGAGCAAGGCTTCTTCGGGGCTTTGTGTTTGCGCGCCGCCATCTTGCGCGGCTTCCGTGCTTGCGGGTTCGGTTGCTTTCCGGTCGTTGTTGGCCGCCCAAAACCATGGCTGCGTTTCCTGCGCATGGGCCGGCAGCGCCAGAGGCACAATAAAAAGGGCGAGGATAACGGGGCGGAGCATGGCGGGCATCATAACGCGTAATACGGCACGGCGTAAGCGCATCCCACCAGCGATTTGCGGTTTTTTTGCGGCTTTAACGGCTTGCCGGCGCTTTATCCATATTGGCCATGAACAGGCTAATACGGTTAATGAGCTTGTTTGATATATCGCGCAGCGCGCGATCTTGCGCATTCTTTTCCGCAGCCAGCACCGCGTATTGCGCATCGACCCTGTTGTAGCTGGCGATGGCGTTGGTGTCGCCTTCAAGCAAGACCTTGCCGCTTGCCCTGTCGGAAAGCGCATAATGCGCCAGCATGTTCAGCTGCGACCGCGCCGAGGTGGCGTCTTTCCGGATCGCGAGATCGGCTTCGTAGCTTGTCAGCTTTACATCGAGCCGGTAATCGGTTTGCGCCGGGCGGCCGCCTATATACATGCGATCGATCAGCATGTTGCGTAATTTCTGGCCCGCGCGATCTTCGATATTCTCGATATAAATACGGTTCATCTTTGCAGCCGTAGGCGCATCCGCACCCCCAGCGCCCGGGCCATAAACGGGGCTGAAACCGCAAGCGGCGAGCAGGAACGCAAGGGCCGGAAGAAGGATGAGGCGACGGCGGGTCATGCCACAATGTTCACGATTTTATCGGGCACCACAATCACTTTCCGCGGCGCCGCGCCGGCAAGGATGCGCTGCACGTTTTCTTCGGCCAGCGCCGCCGCTTCCGCGCGCGCCTTGTCCGTTCCCGCGGGCAGCGTGATGGTGGCGCGCAGCTTGCCGTTCACCTGCACCGCCATGGTGACCGTATCGCTGACGAGCAGGGTTTGATCCGCCTTCGGCCACGGCGTTTCGCACAGCATGGTTTTATGGCCGAGCCGCTGCCACATTTCTTCGGCGATATGCGGCAGCATAGGGCCGACAAGCTGCGTCAGCGCTTCAAGCCCTTCGCGCAGCGCCCAGGCATCGCCCGCGTCGCTGCCGCCCGTCTCGCCGAGCGCGGCAAGCGCGTTCGATAGTTCGCGCACGCGCGCGACCGCCTTGTTGAAATGGAAGCGATCGTAATCGACCGTAATATCGGCGATGGTGCGGTGGATTTTGCGCCGCGCTTCCTGCGCGGCTTCGCTTAGTTTTGCGGGCATGGCCGTGCCTGCTGCCGGCAGCGGCAGCGCCGGTTCCACCACCAGGCGCCACAGGCGGCCCAGATAGCGCCATGCGCCGTCCACGCCGGCTTCGGTCCATTCAAGATCGCGTTCGGGCGGGCTGTCGGACAGCGTGAACAGGCGCGCGGTATCGGCGCCGTAGCTGCCGATGATGCGGCCGGGATCGACCACATTGCGCTTCGATTTGCTCATGACCTCGACGCGGCCGACCGTGACCGGCTTTTTCGTATCGACATGCTGCGCCGTGCCGTCCGGATTTTTGACGATCTCTTCGGGGTACAGCCATTTCCCTGCTTCGTCCTTGTAGGATTCGTGGCAGACCATGCCTTGGGTGAACAGGCCGGTGAAGGGTTCGTCGATTTTCAGATGCCCGGTTTTTTTCATCGCGCGCGTGAAAAAGCGGGAATAAAGCAGATGCAGGATCGCATGCTCGACCCCACCGACATACTGATCGGCCGGCAGCCAGTAATCGCACGCCGCCGCATCGAGCGGCGCGCTTTCAAGCCCGGCGGAGCAGTAGCGCGCGAAATACCAGCTGCTATCGACGAAGGTATCGCAGGTATCGGTTTCGCGCACGGCCTTCGCGCCGCACGCGGGGCACGATACATTTTTCCAGGTCGGATGGTTGGCGAGCGGGTTGCCCGGCTTTTCAAGATCGACATCTTCGGGCAGCGTAACCGGCAGATCGGCGGAAGCGACCGGCACGGGCCCGCATTTCTCGCAGTGGATGATGGGAATGGGGCAGCCCCAGTAACGCTGGCGGCTGACGCCCCAATCGCGCAGACGGAAAAGCGTTGTGCCCTTGCCCGCACCCTGTTTTTCGATTTGCGCGATCGCCGCCGCCTTGGCGGCTTCGACTTCCATGCCATCAAGGAATCCCGAATTTTGCAGCACGCCGGGGCCGGTATAGGCTTCATCGCCCACCTTGAAGGCGGCGGCGTCTTCCCCCGCCGGGATCACGACAGGCTTAACCGGAAGATTATATTTGCGCGCGAAATCAAGATCGCGCTGATCGTGCGCGGGGCAACCGAAGATCGCGCCCGTGCCATATTCCATCAGGACAAAATTGGCGACATAGACCGGCAGGCGCCAGTTCGCATCGAAAGGATGCGCGACCATAAGGCCGGTATCGAAACCTTGTTTTTCCGCGGTTTCCAGCGCCGCCTCCGACGTGCCGGTGCGGTTGCATTCTTCGATGAAGCGCGCGAGCTGCGGGTTTTTTTCCGCGCAGGCGGCGGCGAGCGGATGGCCGGGCGAAAGCGCAAGGAACGACGCGCCGAACAGCGTATCGGGGCGCGTCGTGAAAACTTCTATATCGTTAGCGCGACTGCTCTGCGCTTCGCCAGCTTTTTGATTGCTCGCATGCGCTTCGCGCAACCGCGATTGCGCCTCATCGTCCGACAATTTGAAGCGCAACTGTGCACCCTGCGATTTGCCGATCCAGTTTTCCTGCATCAGCCGGACCTTTTCCGGCCAGCGGTCGAGCGTGCCCAGCGCGGCAAGCAATTCGTCGGCGTAATCGGTAATTTTCAAAAACCATTGCGCGAGCTTGCGCTTTTCCACGAGCGCGCCGGAGCGCCACCCCCTGCCCTCGATCACCTGTTCGTTGGCGAGCACGGTGTTATCGACCGGATCCCAGTTCACCACGCTTTCCTTGCGGTACACCAGCCCGGCCTTCATGAAATCGATGAACAGTTTTTGCTGGTGCTTGTAGTAAGCGGGATCGCAGGTCGCGAGTTCGCGCGACCAATCGAGCGCGAGGCCCATGCGCTTCAGTTCGCCGCGCATGGTGTCGATATTACCGTAGGTCCATTTGGCCGGGTGGGTTTTGCGCTCGCGCGCCGCATTCTCGGCCGGCAGGCCGAAAGCATCCCAGCCCATGGGGTGAAGCACGTTGAACCCTTGCGCGCGCTTGGTGCGTGCCACCACATCCGACAGCGTATAATTGCGCACATGGCCCATATGAATACGCCCCGAAGGATAGGGAAACATGGAAAGCACGTAATATTTCGGGCGCGCTTTATCCTCGATCGCGCGGAAGGATTGCTTTTCCTCCCAGATCTTTTGCCATTTCTCTTCGGTTTCGGCGGGGTTGTAACGCATGGTTAATCGGCGGCCTGCTGCAAATACGGGGTCTGGGGCCCGAATTTACAGCTTTTTTCCGCCCGCGCCAGAGGCAAGGCGGCGCGCCCTGCCTCGCGGGGGCGGTTTTTTCTGCTCCTTGCAAGTAAAAGCGGCTTTGCAGACGGCCTTCGCGCCGTTATAGATTGCCCCCTTTTTCAGGGGCGGATTTGCGTATGAAGGGCATGAAGGCGAAAATTATGGCGCTGGCCGCCGCCGCGCTTGAACTTGGCGGCCCGCGCGCTGCCGCGCAGGAACCGGGGGCGGATACGCGGCCCGTTTGCACGCTGGCGGTTGATACGCGGGGCGCGCGCGAAACCGGCCTTGCCGCCTATGACGATCGTACCATGCCGGTCATTCAGGAAGGGTCGCTTGTAGCAATCGGCTTGCGCGCGGCGCTCGGCGAACAGGCATCCGGCCTTGTGACAAGCGGGCGGTGCGCGGAAGTGACCGTGGTTTCACGGCACGGCAATCCGCTCGCGATTGCCGGGTTCGATGCGATCGGGTACGGGGCCGAGCCGGTGCGCAGCGGCATCGAAGCCGAGCGCCGCGCGAATCTGGACGCCGGCGGGCCCGGCACGGGCCCGCGTTAGTTTAATTTGCCGAAAAAACGAAAAACTTCAGGGAGAAACAAAGATGCCGGACAACGCAAAACCGCAAGCCAGGACGCCGGAAGTCGGCACGTTCGTTTATCTCAGGGTGCGGGAAAGCACGGGCACAAAAATCCAGACTGTCGTGCATAAGGCCCGGGTGCTTGAGGTTACGCCGCTGACCGGCGATGCGCTTGCGCGTGCCCGCGCCGAGCATTGCGGACGCAGGCAAATCGGGCCGGGCGACCCGCTGATCAAGCTGCGCGTGCCGGGCGACGGGTGCAATTCTTTCCGGATGTGTTTGCGCGACGATTTGGCGATGTAAGGACTTTGATTACTTATCTTTTTGCGCCATGCGCATCTGGCGCGCGCGGGTAAGGATTGTTTCTTCGAGCTGCGCGCCGACCGAAGCCGCGACATCGGTATCGGCCCAGTTCCCGCTTTCGCCCTGAACCTGCTTGAAGGTTTTGACCCGCACGCCATCGGCCCGCAATTCGCGCGACAGGATGAAAACGTTAAGCTTCAGGCGTTCTTCCGGGTGTTCGGGCGCGGAATACCAATCGGTCAGGATCACGCCGCCGAACGGGTCGGCCGAGGCGATCGGCATGAAAGAGACGGTATCGAGCGTGGCCCGCCATAAATAAGCATTGACCGTAAGGCCTGTGCTTTCATCTTTTGCATCCTCGCCGAGCAGCGTAAAACCGCCTTCATCGGAAACAAGGCTGCCATAACGGTATTGCTGGTCGCGCACCTTATCCGGAAATTCGCTTTCGCTGCCGGAAAGGCCACAGGCCGTTAACATCGCGGTAACAACTGCCGCAAGGCCCAGAAAACGAAAGTATTGAAAGTAACGATGCGCGTTTATTGCCTGAGTTGATTTGTTCATGGCCTAACCTGTGGATAACTTTGACGACTCGAGCATTTTGATATGGTTATAAACCAGAAAATCGGGGGGCAGGCAAGCTGGCCATGGGCGCTCCGCGGCTTGTTGCGATGATGCCACAGGTCCCCCGCTTGTCTTGAAAAACCCGTTTTACTGCTTGTCTGTGCAAGGCTTGGCAGGCAAATTCCCCAACGACGGGGCGTGTTGCCCTTAGTAAGTCCCAGTGATCAGTCCTCAATCATCAGCGCTACTCGCAATCAAGTAAGAGTTCGTTGATATAAGGGCAAGCCCCACTGGTTTGTTTGTTCACTCTTACCCACTCATGAAGGGGGAAAACATGCGTAAGCTTCTTCTCGCCACTTCGGCTCTCGCCGGCGTTGCCATGATCGCCACTGGCGCTCAGGCCGCTGCTCCGGCGCCTGTCACGGTGAATGTCAACGGTTATGTTGATTTCCGTGCCGGTCTTTTCCACGAAGACAAGAACAACAACACACCTCTGGCGAACAGCGCCAGCGCGTCGCGCCGCGACATGGACTTTGAAACCGAGTGGAAGGTCAATGTCGATGTTGAAGGCAAGGCTGCGAACGGCGTCGAATACGGCGGCCGCGTCAGCATCTGGAACGGCTCGTCCTACATCGATGGCGGCAACGGCGGCAACAGCTACAACCACAACTCGAGCCAGACGAACACTGGCACGGGCGGTCGTGCTGATCAGGCCTATGTCTATATGACCAGCAACTACGGCAAGCTCATTGTCGGCGACGAGCACGGCGCTTCGGACCTGTTCGTGTACGCTCCGACGATCGGTGCAAACCAGGTTGACGGTGTTTACACCGACTTCACCGACCCGGCTTCGCTTTGGGCCGTTCAACCCGCTTTCTTCGACAACATCGAAGATAGCACGAAGGTCACCTACTACACCCCGCAGCTCGGCAACGACGAGCACAAGGTGCAGCTGGGTGCGAGCTTCACGCCCAACCAGAGCGATGAAGGTCAGAACGTTGTCAAGTACCAGAACAGCGCAGCAACCAGCAATGGCACGCTGTACGCCCCGTACGAAAACCTGTTTGAAGCAGGCATTCAGTACACGGGCAGCTTTGACGCCGTTAACGTCGTTCTGAGCAGCAACGTGATCACCGGTTCGGGCGAAACTCTCGCTGTTAACCAATTGGTTCAAGGCACGGCTGACCAGTATCAGGACTTCCTGCTCTGGGGTATCGGCGGTCAGGTCATGTATGCTGGCTTCACGGTCGGCGGCAGCTATGTCGATGCGGGTCGCTTCAACACGGTCAACACCATCTCTACCGGCCTGAACCAGAACAAGGATCAAACCTTGTGGTCGGCCGGCGTGAGCTACGGTGCCGACAACTGGGCCCTGGCGTTCAGCTACCTTGGCGGTGAAGGCTACAACAATGCCTTCGCGGTCAACGGTAACGTTCCCACCTCGGGTGCGAACACCAACTACGTAGAGGACATCAATGTGTACGGCTTCGGCGGTACCTACACCTGGTTCCCGGGTATGTCCACGAACGTCGATCTGGTGTTCTTTGAACAAGACCGCGCCGACAATTTTGGTTCGGTTGCGACAGCAGCTCAGGACAACTCCGGTCAGGTGTTCGTCCTTACCCAGAAGCTGGAATTCTAATCCAGACTTAGGGTAACAAGCTTGAAGGGCGGCTGGGAAACCAGCCGCCCTTTTTGTTTGTGTTTATTTTTCTGCCTAAGCTTTTAAGGACTGCAATACATGGCCTATGAATATTCTGCAGAAAACCATAATTGGGATCTGACCTTGAGGGCATCATGGAACCTTCTTATGTCAGGTCAGGCGGCTAGCAAGGGGCCAAACCTTGAAAAAAAGAACGAACAAGTATTTTCATTTTTTACCGGATCAATGTTGCTTGCTTTTTGTGCAATCGAAAACTTCACAAGCTCGGTTGCATTTTCGATGCCTGACCATGACAGGTTTAGAGCCTTTGATTATGAAGGCTACAAAAGAATAATCAGATTTTGGGATAAAATAGAGAAGGTGTGCGCTGCGTTAAATCAGCCGGTAGATAAATCGCAAGGTCTTTTTCAAATAATCAAAGAAATGCAAATTTGGAGAAATGCACTATCCCATACTTCGTCCTATGAAATCGAAAGTACGGAGATTCAGGATACTGTTAAAGATTCTTCCATGCTACACGTACCCTTTCACAACAAGGAATACGCGCGGTCTGTCAACGTAGGTAATGCCAAGAAGTTTTATTGTGCAGCATATAATTATATTGATATGGTCAAGAATGCGTCCGGGATTGAACCCAGGGCAAGCTGCACATATAAGCCAATTTAGCTTAACCAAACAAACCCAATATATTCGCGTGGCTTGAGCGTGGTTGTTCCGCGCTACCGCTTCGCTGCTTGAGCGTGGTTGTTCCGCGCTACCGCTTCGCTGCTTGAGCGTGGTTGTTCCGCGCTATCGCTACGCTACTTGAGCGCGGGATTATTCCGCCGCTTCGGTGTCTTTTTTTTGGGCCAGCACTTCGGCGGGAAGTCTGATCTGGCGCCGCTGATAGCGGTAGCCGGAAACGAAGCGGGCGAAATGCTGCACGAGCTGCGGATCGCGCGACAGGCGCGCCAGCGTATCGCCCAGTTGTGCCATATGACCGGCCAGCGCCTTTTCCCCGCCCGCCTGCGCGCCCGCGGGGACGGCCGCGCGGAACAGCGGCTCATGCACCGCGCGTTCGAACAACTGCGTAACAAGATCGAGCCCGATCACGGGTGTGACGCCGAAGGCGACATGGATCGTGGCTTCGCTGGTCGCCAGCGCGTCATGGTACCAGCCGCGCGGGATGTAGAGGATATCGCCCGGCTCCAGCAGCACATCGAGGCTGACGGGCCCGTGGTTCTTTTCGTGAAATTCCGGCGGCAGGCCTTTGAAGGCCGGGTGTGCCACGGGATCCGGGATCGCGCACTGATAGACTTTCCAGCGTTTGGTGCCCGCGACATGCAGGGCATAAACATCGTGCGTATCGAAATGGGTGCCGAAGCCCTTATGCGCCTGCCACGAACAATAAAGATTGGCTTGCGCCTTTCCGCCCGCGGTTTCTTCGAGGATCGCGGAAATTTGCTGCAGCGGCGCCGACAGGTTACCGATATCGTTGGCGACCAGCGATGCGCCGCGCCGCAACCAGCCCAGCAACTGTTCGGCATCCACGAGCCAGTTATCGCGCCCGTCGCGATCGGTGCCGCGCGTGCAATATTCCTGCGGCGGGATTTTTCTAAGCTGCCAGGCAAGCTCGAGCGAGCGCTGGGTCCAGAGGCTGTTCTGGCTGAGCAGGGATGAAAGAGCATCCCAGTTCATCACGCCATCGAGCTTTTTGGCCGCGCCCTTGATATGCAGCGGCTTGCGCCGGTGATATTCGGCGAAAAACTCGCTCTCCGTCATCGGCGCGAGAAGTTCCGGAAAAGATGCGGGTATTGGCATAAAATCACTCCCGTTAACCAATCAACCATGCCACAAGCCCGTAATATAGGCCATCCGGGGCATGAAACAATTGCGCCCGTGCCCCCGGATTTGCTTTTATGGGCCCGCATATTTTAACGATTTTATTGAACCATTGCCATGACCGGAAATACACCGCGCAGCCATGCCGGGCTCGAGCACGAAGCCAAATTCATGATCAGGGGCGATGTTCCGCTCTATCGCCTGTTCAGGAATTGCGGCTGGGAATACACGGCGCATCGCAACATATCGGTCTATTTCGATACCGAAGACCACAGGCTGGACGAAAGCAGGATCAAGCTGCGCTATGCCTATCGCAGCGTGGCGGGGCTGTTCGTACCGTGGCTCGGCGGCCTGATGACATGGCTGAAGCCCAACCCAGACCGCATCGCGCTTAAGGGGCCGGACGAGGCCGACGATAACGTGGCGCATGCGACCATCCGGCCCGAGGTCGAACAGGATATGACCGGCAGCCGCAAGGATATCACGCCCGCCGCGCTGCTCGGCGCGCTGCCCGCCGAAGACGGGCTTGTTCGGGAAGCAAAAGCCATTGCCGGCGACCGCGCGCTCGAAGCGCAGTTTACGGTCGATAACAAGCGGCTGAAGGCTGTGCGCTTCATCACGCTCGAGAACGGCGTGATCGCCAGGTTCGAAGTCTGCCTTGATGAAACGCGCTATCACCGCCCCGGTGATGCCGTGCGAAAAGCAGGCGCCATCGGTTTCCGCGACCTTGTCGGCTGGCCCATGCGCCCGCGCGGCCAAACCTTTTTGCGCGACCGCGAACTGGAAATCGATTTCAAGGGCGTGGAGCGCGACGGCGTGCCGGTGGCGAATTTGAGCGCGGAGCAGGCGCATGCATTTGCCATGGAAGGCAGGGAAAAGATTATGGCCGCGCTCGGGCTTGCCAACAACGGCGTCTGGTTCGAGGCGCATGCGCGATCCAAGGCGCGGCGCGGTTTCGATGCGCTGCGCACGCTAACCCCCTAGCCATATTTTCCCGGCCCCGTTTTCCCTGCGCACGCCTTTATGGTATGAAGCGGCATGCCAGCCGCTTCCATCACCGCCAATCTTGCCGCGGTAAAAGATAAAATTGCCGTCGCTGCGCGCGCCGCCGCGCGCGACCCGGCTTCGGTACGTCTTGTGGCGGTGAGCAAGACGCGCCCGGCAGAAGCGGTGCGCGAAGCGCTGGCGGCGGGGCAGCGGCATTTCGGCGAAAACCGCGTGCAGGAAGCGCTTCGCAAATTCCCGGCATTGCGCGAAGACTATCCGGATATTTCGCTGCATCTGATCGGCCCGCTGCAGACCAACAAGGCCGAGGAGGCGGTGCGGTTATTCGATGTGATCGAGGTGCTGGACCGGCCGAAACTGGCGATTGCGCTGGCGAAAGCGATGGAAAAGACCGGGCGGCGCCCGGCGCTTTACATCGAGGTCAATAGCGGCGACGAGCCGCAAAAATCGGGCGTACCGCGGGCAGGAGCGGGCGAATTTATCTGTCATTGCCGCGATGAAATGAAGCTGCCGGTTACAGGCTTGATGTGCATTCCGCCCGCGGGCGAAGACCCGGCGCGGCATTTCAGCGCGCTTGCGGCGCTGGCGCGCGCACACGGGTTGCCGCATGTCAGCATGGGTATGAGCGGGGATTACGAGGCGGCGATTGCCGGCGGCGCCACATCTGTGCGGGTGGGCAGCGCGATATTCGGGCAGCGCGGCTAGGCGTTAGAACTTCGCCAGCGGGTTGGTGACGTGGGGCATTTTCGGCTTCGCGGTATAGGCGTTCTGGCGATATTTATCGAGCGCCGCGCTCATCATGTCGGGGATAAATTTCTGCATATTGGCGCTGGCCGGGACGCCCGCGCCGGCCGCGAGCTGCGCCATGCCTTCGATCGCCTTCATATCAGACGCGACAACGCCCTTGGCGCTTTCCTGCATCATGGCGCCGAGCGTGGCGGGATCGATCTTGTTGCCGGTGGCAGCGCTGACCTTATCGATGACGCCGGGATCGGCCTTGGGGAGCGCGGGCAGATAATCGCCCTTCGTTGCGTGCGGCAGCGGTGGCTGGCGCGCGGCCTGCACCGCGGGTTTATAGGCGGTTTGCTGTGCCGCCGCGGCTTCCGCCACCTTGATTTCCTTTTCCTGCGGCGCGGCTTCCGCCAGCATGGTGGTTTGCGCGCCCGCCGCATCATCCATGTGCGGTGCGTTGAATTGCGCCAGCTTGCCGTGCATGTTGGACGCCAGCATGGTCACAGGCTGCTGGCCCGTATCCTTGCCGAAGATATCGGCGACCATGATTTCGCCCATGCTGTGGCCGTCATGGCTTTCTTCAAATGTTTGCCCGGCCATGCCCATCATGCCGCCGAGCACGCCGCCGAACAGGAAGCCGCCCGCAACGCGGGCCATGCCGCTTAACTGGTCGCCGGTGGCCTTGCGGTATATATCGCCGATTACGGGCAGATGCTGAAGCGGGTTGAGCGTATCGACCAGATCGTCGAAAGAAACGCTTTGCACGTTTTGCGGCAGATGGCTGCGATCGATCTTGCCGACGCGGATTTTATGCGCGGGCGCCGTTTCCTGCAGATTGTTCGCGCCCTGTACCGCGCGGGCGGGTTCGGCCTGCGCCGCCTGCACGGCGATACCCGTTTTTTCCGCAGCCTTTTGTGCGGCGGCTTGTGCGGCGGGACGCGCGAAATTGGTGGCCTGGAGCCATGCTCCCTGGCTGTGGCGCGCTGCTATTTTACCGACGACATGCATAAGTGTATTTCTCCCCGCCCTTTTATCTGCAAGCGCCGTGCCATAGGCCGGATAAAAAATTGTCATATATATCAATATGATGGATATAATAACAAAATGCCCCGTGCCGTAGATGGGGCTGCCCGCTGTCCGCAAGGGGCAATTTTTGCCGCTCCGGGCGGAGGACGCCTATAATCGCGTTCATGGCTCATATTCTTTTGATCGAAAGCGATGCCGCGCTCGCGGCCTGCCTTAAAACCGCGCTTGAAGCGGCGGAGCATCGCGTGAGCTATGCGCGCAGCACAGGCGATGCCGACAAAACGGCCGGTGCGGCGCTGGCCTTGATCGGGTTCGGCGGGCGCGAAAAAAACGCGCTGCAATTTTCCGGGCCCGTCATCGCGCTTGGAGCGCCGCAAGACGGCGCGGTCGAAACGCTTGCGCCGCCGGTGCGGCTTGGTCACCTGATCGACCGGATCGATTATTGTTTGCGCGCGCACGGCGCCGCGCCGCGCCCGGCGTTGCCGGTTGGCGCCTATCAACTTGACGTGCATGCCAAGAAATTACGCCGTGCCGGCGGGACCGCGCTTGAGCTGACGGAAAAGGAAGCCGCGATTTTGGCGGCGCTGGCTGCGCAGCACCCGGCGGTTGTGCCGCGCGATAAATTGCTTGCGGCCGTATGGGGCTATAACGAAAAGATCGATACGCACACGCTTGAGACCCATATTTACAGGCTGCGGCGCAAGCTCGAGGATGCAGGCGAGCGTGCGGATCTTCTGCTTTCCGACAATGGCGGCTACAGGATAAACGGGTAACGCGATGCGGTTTTTTCTGGCGGCTTTTCTGGTTGTTTTGCTCGCGTCCTGCGCCACATGGCAAAGCGATCCAACGGTCGGAACACGTTTCATCGATATCGGTTTCGCGCACACCAAGGAGCGCGTGCGCGTGCAATATGCGACCGACGGCAGCTATGACGATGCCGCGCTTGATAAAATCAGTTATTTGATGCGCGACCATGTTACGGGCGAGGTGCGGGATATCGATCCGCGCCTGATCAATTTTATTGTCGATATCCGCCGCCGCCTTGCGCTGCCTGAAGACATGCCGATTGAAGTGCTTTCCGGTTTCCGTTCGCCCGAACGCAACGCCGAGCTGGCGAAACATGATCGGAATGTCGCGCGCGAAAGCTGGCACACCAAGGGCAAGGCCGCGGATTTCCGCATGAAGGGCGTTTCGGGCAAGGCGATCGCCGAGATCGCCAAGACCGCACAAAAGGGCGGCGTGGCCTATTACCCGAAAACCAATCACGTGCATGTTGATATTGGCGGAATTCGCAGCTGGAAAGCCAAATAACCCGGCTTTGCGCGCCACCGACGGGGCGCTGGACTCGCCCGCCGCCAATCTGCTAAACCCCTCACTTCCATAAAAGGAAAGCCGCATGCGGCGGGGGCGATTAGCTCAGTTGGTAGAGCAGCTGACTCTTAATCAGTAGGTCCACGGTTCGAGCCCGTGATCGCCCACCATTCCCTTTCCTCAAGATGCCCGGTCCCGGGGTTTATCGTATGCTGACCCGCCTGCTCCATTTTTTGCCGCCCGAAGCCGCGCACCGCGCCGCCGTTTTGGCGCTGAAATACCGTATTGCACCCATCTATAGCGCGGCGGACGATCCGGTGCTGGCGACCACGGTCGCGGGCATGAAATTCACGAACCCGCTTGGCATGGCCGCGGGTTTCGACAAAAACGCGGAAGCGATCACCGGTACGCTTGCGCTTGGTTTCGGGTTTACCGAAGCCGGCACGGTGACGCCGCGCGCGCAGCCCGGCAACCCGCGCCCGCGCGTGTTTCGCGTGCCGGAAGCGCGCGCCGTGATCAACCGCTACGGGTTCAACGGAAACGGGCTGGATTATTTTGTCGCGCGCTTGAAAAAGTTTCGCGCCCGTAACCGCAAGCCGCGCGGACTGGTCGGCGTCAATGTCGGCAAGAACAAGGACAGCCCCGAAGGCAGCGCCGATTTCGTCGCCTGCGTCAAGGCCGGCGCCGCGCTCGCGGATTATCTGGTCGTGAATGTTTCATCGCCCAACACGCCGGGCTTGCGCGGCCTGCAAAACAAGCAGGCGCTGGCGCAGCTTTTATGGGACGTGAAGCGCGCGCGCGATGCATGCCCGGCGTTGCCGCCGCTGTTCGTGAAGCTTGCGCCCGATTTGACACCCGAAATGCTTGAAGATATCGCGGGCGTGACCAAGCAAAGTGGGATCGACGGCATTATCGTCACCAACACAACGATAGATCGCCCCGCCAGCCTGCCGGCGTGGGCGCAGGCGGAGGCCGGCGGGCTTTCGGGCGCGCCGCTGAAGGATATGGCGCTTGACGTGCTGCGCCGTTTGTACCGTTTGACCGAGGGGCGGACACCCTTGATCGGCGTCGGGGGTATCGAAAACGGCGCGGACGCCTATGCGCGCATACGCGCCGGCGCTTCGCTGGTGCAGGTTTATACCGCGCTGATTTACGAAGGGCCGGGGCTTGCCGCGCGCATCAAACGGGAGCTTGCGGCGCTTCTCAAACGCGACGGATTTGCCAGCGTTGCTGCGGCGCGCGGGGCCGATGCCGGCCGTTAAAGGACGGGCCCGAGGGCAAGGAAAGTTAAAATCCCCACACCCGGAATGGCCATAAAACCCTTTAAAAACGAGGTTTTTGGCAAAAATGACACAGCCCGCCCGGTCTTGCGCGGGGCGTCTTGCGGCTGTGGCCTAACGCCTCGCTTTCTGCTTGAATTGCTGTTACACAGGGTTTGGCAAAGGTGCCAGGCACCGCCCTCTTCTTAACGTTCCTTCTTAACTTTCATGGAGTTAGTCATGATCAAGCTGCCTCTCGGGTCAATCATTATGGCGGGCATGCTTCTGCTCGCGAGCGCCGTTCCGGCCAGTGCCGGCGACGGTCTCGATGTCGTGCGCGATACGCGCGGCGGCGTTGTCACCAGCGCCAACGGCAACTGCGTCCGCACCAAGTGGATGACGGACAACAGCATTTGCGGCGCCATGGGCCGCGAAAACCACGTGGTTTACTTCGGCTTCAACAAGTCTTCGCTTTCCGCCGACGCCAAGGCCAGCCTTGATGCGCTTGCGGCTCAAATGCAGGGCAGCGAAAAGGTGACGGGCGCCAAGATCTATGGCTATGCCGACCGTATCGGCAACCCGGCCTACAACGAAGCGCTTTCGATGAAGCGTGCCAAGGCGGTGCAGAGCTACCTGTCGAAGAAGGGCGTCGTGAACTCGCGCGTCACCCAGACCCGCTGGTTCGGCGAAAACGTTCCCGCCACCAACTGCTCGGATGCGCTTTCGCATGCCGCGCTGGTCGCGTGCCTTGCGCCCGACCGCCGCGTCGAAATCGAATTCGAATACGCGATGTAATTCCGGAGCGTCCGTCCCGCAGGGACGGCGCGCGGTTAAACACAGGACGGCCGCCCGCGGGAAACCGGGGCGGCCGTTTTGCATTTGCCGTATTTTTGTGATTTTCGATTGCGCGGCGCTATGCGGGACGTATCAATGTAGTGATGCGGCGCAACGGCCGGACAATCATGGTTAATGTCGCCGCGCGCGCAAGAAAATTATAGTTAATATTGTGTATGCGCGATTTGTGCACGGTTATAGCCTTGTGCGCGCAAAAGATTCTGGTCTAGAAAGACAACCGATGAAATCATTTGCCGCCAAGCCTCGGGCGGCGTCATGTCTGATCGTGCCGATTTTTAAAAGGAGACATTTGGTATGCGTCCCGGATTCAAGACCCTTCTGCTCACCCTCATCGCAGTTCTGGCATTGGGCGCGACACTCGCGCAGCCCGCCGCGCAGGCGCTTGCCGGCGACAAAGATCGTCATGAAAGCAACAATCATCATGGAAACGACAGTATAATTTCACGCCATTTCGGCAACTACCCGGTGCAGGGCGATCATCGCTCCTGCGGCCGTGCGCGTCCGGGCAAGCATTCCACCGTGGCTTGCCGCAAGGGCGATAACCGCCGCGGCGAACCGATCCGCTTCATGTATCGCGGCCAGAACAAGTGCTTTATTATCGAAAACTATTCGCGCAACGTTTATTTCGTGCCGCTGCGCACCGAGCGCGAATGGGATGCGTTCCGCCGCAATTGTCCGCGCGACGTTGTGATCCGCGAATGCCCGAAGACGCCCGAAGGCGCGATCGACGGCATCTGCGGCACCGCCAATGGCGAAGCGACCGAAGGCATGCCGACGCAAAACCTTTGCCAATCCGGCCATGCGGGCGACATGGGCACGACCGGGGACGGTTGGGCCTGGAGCTGCTTTGGCGACCATGGCGGCGCCGACGCCGGTTGCTGGTCGATCAAGAATGAAGTGGTGGACGGCGGTTGCGGCCCCGTGCACGAGCAGACGCTGACTTGCGCGCCCGGCCAGACCGACGGCGAAGAGCTGTGCGATACCGGCTTTGGTTCCGAAGTTGCGGGCAACGGCCCGTGGACCTGGACCTGCGAAAGCGTCAATGGCGGTACCACCGCGAGCTGTATCGCTTATAAGGAAGAAAAGACCGACGGCCGCTGCGGCGATGCCGCCGGCAAGTATGTCGGCAGCAAGCCGATGGCGGGGCTTTGCGCCGCGGGCACGGCTTCGACCGTATTCGGGCACGGCCCGTGGTACTGGTTCTGCAGCGGTGAAAACGGCGGACACAAGGCACATTGCGCCGCCGGCAAATCAACCAAGCTTGACGGCGCTTGCGGTGCTTCGGCCGGTATGACGCTTGGAAACGCGCCGCACGATTATTTGTGCGACGCCGGTACGGCATCGGATGTTTCGGGCAACGGCCCGTGGAGCTGGACTTGCAATGGCGCCTATGGCGGCGCGAACGCGAGCTGCAGCGCCATCAAGGCCGCGCCCGTGAACGGCATGTGCGGCCCGTCCAACGGACAAACCGTGCAAAATAAACCCGCCATCGGCCTTTGCGATACGGGCGAAGCCAGCAACGTGCTTGGCAACGGCCCGTGGAGCTGGAGCTGTGCCGGTGAAAACGGCGGCGCGGATGCGCAATGCGGCGCCAACAAGACGGAACCCGTGAACGGCGCCTGCGGCCCGATGAACGGCCAGACATTGATCAGCGCGCCTTCGACCGGCCTGTGCGCCACGGGCGCTGCGAGCGGCGTTTCGGGCAGCGGCCCGTGGAGCTGGAGCTGCACCGGTACGAACGGCGGCAGCAATGCCAGCTGCTCCGCCAGCAAGGCGGTTGCGGTGAACGGCACCTGCGGCCCGTCCGACGGCAAGTTGTTTACGAGCAAGCCTACAACCGGCCTGTGCGCCGTGGGCGCGGCGGGCAGCGTTTCGGGCAGCGGCCCGTGGAGCTGGAGCTGCATGGGCGCGAACGGCGGCGGCAACGCCAGCTGCAGCGCGAAGAAGGATGAAGGCGTGGTCAAGCTGGCTGCCGGCGGCGGCGGGCTGATCCAGTGGGGTGCCTATCAGAACACCAGCGTTGCCGGCTTCAACTGGGATAACGCGATGCATGTGTGCGCCGCCGCGGGCTATGAATATATCGTGGCCGCGCGCGGACCGAACGGCCGCGGCGATTGCAGCGGCTGCAACTGGACCCTTTGGAGCAACCCGGGCCATCCGCCGGTTGCACAGTTGCCCAACTACAAGATCCCGGCTGCCAACAGCGGCAAGTGGTCTGTGCGCGGACAGGGTAGCTGGTCGAGCGCGAGCGGGCTGGCCAATGTCTGGTGTTCCAACAGCCCCGGCCAGCGCGTTGCGCCGGATTGCAAGGGCGGTTCGCAAACCGCCACCGTGCAACAGCTTGTTACACCGGAAGTATGCACACGCACATGCGCCCGTTGCGCATTGACCTGTAAGCCGGCGGTTTACAAGAATGTTGCTGTGACCTTGAACCTGCCGGACGGCTATTGGTCGGATTACAGTTACGGCTTGCCGATCACGACCGTTCATCCGAACGATAACCGTGCGATCCATTGGGGCGCCGACGATTACGGGGTTGCGGCTGTGTACTACACGAAAAGCAGCCTTG